>JBKHDA010000052.1:0-14387 GCA_046541575.1 Halanaerobium sp.
TTGGCTTTTTTTCATTTAATCATAAGAAAAATACTCAGCTTATTGCAATTAGCTTCCAAAAAAGATAAAATATAATTAACTAAAAATTATAATTAATTATAATGGAGGCTGATTTGATGTCTGAATATATCAATAATAGTGAGCAGAGAGTGCAGCAGCTGCTTGAATTTTCGCGGGGAATAATGGCAGGCAAAAAAGCTAAAGAACTGATTGATAAATATCAGGAAGCCATAGAATATGTAACCCCGCATGATATGATTGCTATGGAAGATTTACAGATTCAGAAGGGAATCAACCCGGCTGAAATTAAAGAAGATATAGAAAAAATAATGAATGTCTTAAATCCACATCTGGAAAAATATAATTGGGATAAGCCGGAAGAAGGTCATCCTTTATATTATTTGATGCAGGAAAATAGAGAATTGGAAAAACTGCTGCAGAAATTTAAAGATAATATTAAAAGAATAGAATTTAATTCAGATACAGTAAAAGAGGAAGAAATTGAAAAATTGCGCAGTTTGACTGTTCAACTGCAGGAATTTGATAAACATTATCTCAGGAAAGAAAATATACTCTTTCCCTATCTGGAGAAAAAATGGGAAAAACACCGGCCACTAAAAGTTATGTGGTCTCTGCATGATGATATTCGAAAAAATTTAAAAAAACTGATCAAGCTGCTCAGTGATAGAAAAAATTTTGATCTGGAGATCAGACAGCTTTTAGGAGAAATCTTAATGCTGATGTACAGAATGATTTTTAAAGAAGAACATGTAGTTTTTCCGGTTGCCATGGAAACTTTAAATTTAAGGGAATGGAAGCAGATTCAGCAGCAGAGCCTGCAGCTTGGATATGTCTATATTGAGCCACCTCAAAAAAATATTCTTTCTAAAAAGGATAAAAATACAGCTCGTAAAAGTAAAAATTCAGGCCATTCTGGCCATCCCGGTATTCATCCAGATGGAGATTCTGATTATACTCATCCAAGTTCACTGCCGGAAATGGAAGCAGATACTGTGACCGGAGAAATTCCTTTAGAAGGAGTACTGCTCGGACTGGGAACGGGTAATTTAAGCCTAACAGAAGTCAAAAGGATGATTAATAAACTTCCTTTAGATATAACCTATGTCGATCAGAATGATCGGGTAAAATTTTTCTCCAACCCGGAAGAAAGATTTTTCCCCCGCTCCAAAGCTATTATCGGTCGCACAGTTCAGAACTGTCATCCTCCAGAAAGTGTGCATATTGTTGAAAAAATACTGTCAGCTTTTAAGGAAGGAGCAAAAGATAAGGCCCGGTTCTGGATTCAGATGAAGGGTAAATTTATTTTAATTGAATATTATGCTCTAAGAGATAATAAAGATAATTATCTGGGCACCATTGAAGTCAGTCAGGATATAACAGAGATTAGAGAATTAGAAGGAGAACAGCGGCTCCTTGATTGGGAGTAGTTAAAATTGTTAGCAAAAAAATTACAAAAATAATAAAATTGAAAGGGGTAAAATATGCAATTTTTGATAAACAATCCACAGTTCTGGCGCAATAATGGTCTTAATGAGGAGATTCCAGAAAAAATAGAGCTTAAACTAAAAGATGGTAAACTTGAACTGCCTGAGCAGATAAGAGAAAAACTAGGTTTGGATTCAGAAACAGAAGTTAAGATTCAATTTAATCAGGATGGAATGTATATAGAAAGAGCCGATCCCCGCTTAACAAAGGTCTATATTGAGCCGACCAGTGACTGCAATTTAAACTGTAAAACCTGTGTCCGTCATTCCTGGGATGAAGAGATGGGTTTTATGGAGATGGAAGATTACAAAAAATTAATTGAAGATTTAAAAGATTTCAAAGGTCTGGAAAGAATTTCATTCTGGGGTATTGGAGAACCTCTTTTTCATCCTCAGATAGCAGAAATGATTGAGCTGGCCTCTGAACTGGGAGTAAAAACTCAGATGATCTCAAATGGTCTTTTATTAGATAAAACTATGGCAGAAAAGCTTTTAGATGCCGGACTGGAGAGTCTGGTAGTTTCAGTAGATGGAACTTCACCTGAAACTATGGCAGATATTCGCTCCGGGGCAGATTTAAAAACTGTAATTGAAAATGTACAGAATTTCCGTAATTTGAGAGATAAAAAACAAAAAGAATGTGAAATTGGAATTGAATATGTGATTATGAAATCCAATGTTGACGAGCTTAAAGATCTGCGAAAACTTGCCCGCAGGCTGGGAGCATCTTTTATTTTTCTGACCAATCTACTGCCTTATACTGAGGATATGTCAGATGAAATACTTTATTCTTTTTCAATCAGCCGCTCTCAACCGGAAATAAGGACAGAACACAGACCGGAAATATATCTGCCGCCAACTGATTTAAGAGAAGATATTATTCGTGATCTGGCTGCAGTTGGAGGAAAATCAAGTTCGATCAGTACAACTCAGGTACCATTTAATCCTCATCGAGGTTACTGTAAATTTGTAGAAGATGGGTCAATTGCAGTTAACTGGCAGGGAGAAATAAGTCCCTGTATTGCTTTAATGCACAGCTATGATCTTTATATCAGAGAAAGGGAAAAACATATCAATAAATATTCACTGGGGAAAATATCCGAAAAACCCCTTTCAGAAATCTGGTATAGTGAAGAATTCAGTGATTTTCGTAAAAGAGTAAAAGATTTCCCTTTTTCTGACTGTACTCAGTGTTCTGGCTGTGAAATGTCTAAAGAAAATGAAGAAGACTGCCACGGCAATGAATTTCCGGTCTGTGGAGACTGTCTCTGGGCTCGGGGAGTGATTCAGTGTCCTTAAATCAAAAAAATACTAATGTGAATAAAATAATTAAAAATGTGAATAAAATAATTTAAAGGAATTTCTTGACACTACAACCTTTATATTTTATAATTTAGATAACTTGTTTAAATTTTCGAAATTTAGTCTAAATTCAAAAAGGAGTGGTTAAGTAAAATGGCACAGGAAAGTAGATATTTCATTCCCTCAGTTAATGTACTGGGAAAAGACACAATTAGCGAAATTGGTGAGCACATTAAGCGTCAAAATGGTTCAAAGGCTTTAATTGTAACTGATGAAGTATTAGTCAAAATTGGTATAGTTGAAACTGTAACTGACCATCTGGAAGAAGCAGGTATTGACTATGTTGTATTTGATGGAGTTCAGCCAAACCCTACAGTATCTAATGTTGAAGCAGGTCTGGAACTCATTGAATCTGAAGGTGTAGATGTTATTGTATCACTTGGTGGAGGAAGTTCCCATGATTGTGCTAAAGGAATTGCAACTGTAGCTACCAATGGTGGTAAAATTCAGGATTATGAGGGCCTAAATCAGCTTAATAAAGCAATTATGCCTTTAGTAGCTGTTAATACTACTGCCGGTACTGCAAGTGAAATGACTCGCTTTTGTATCATAACTGATGAAGAAAGACATATAAAGATGGCTATAGTTGACTGGAGAGTTACTCCTAATGTATCAATTAATGATCCAGTTTTAATGCTTGAAAAGCCTCAATCCTTAACAGCTAATACCGGGATGGATGCTCTTACTCATGCTGTAGAAGCATATGTTTCTACTATTGCTAATCCATTAACTGATTCAGCTGCAGAAAAAGCATTTGAGTTAATAGGTGAAAACTTACGTAAAGTTGTAGCTAATGGTTCAGACTATGAACTCAGAGAAAAAATGGCTTACGCGCAGTTTTTAGCAGGTATGGCATTTAATAATGCTTCTCTTGGTTTAGTTCACGGTATGGCACACCAGCTTGGTGGTTTTTATGACCTGCCTCATGGTGTTTGTAATGCTATTTTACTTCCTCATGTAACAAACTTTAATAAACTTGCTAAACCAGAAAAAGTAGCGAAAATGGGTAGGCTATTAGGTGCTAATACTGAGGGTATGACAGTTATGGAAGCAGCAGATGAAGGAATTATGGCTATTGTTGATTTAGCTGCAGATCTGGGTATACCTGGAAGCTTACAGGAGCTGGATGATGTTGATCCTAAAGACTTTGAAACACTGGCTAAAAATGCTTTAGCTGATGCAAGTAGTGCTACCAACCCAAGACAGGCAACTGTAGAAGAAGTAATTGGAATCTTCGAAAGTGCTTACGAAGGATTTTAAAATAGAATATTAGTTATTTAAAAAAATAAATAATTTAAAAAATATAAGTATATTTGCTTGCAAAATTTGAGTAAATATACTTATATTAGCTTAATGACTACTGAAAAAATAATAAAGCCAAAAAAGAAAAACAAAAAATTAAAAAAAATTAAAAAAAGAAGCAGGAAATTGGACTTCAACAGTTAATAAGTAAAGTATACCTTCGAGTCTTTTTGCCTAAGGAATTTTCTAAGGGATCAAGACCGCCGGGTTGAGGAAGAAATGACTCAGCCTCCCGTGCTTGGAAAGAAGAGTAATCCTAAAGGAGGTATAATTAATGGGAAAAATTTATGAGTACAAGGTTTTAAGAGTAGATTTGACAAATGAAGAAATCAAAACAGAAAAAATTGTTGGTGATGATGTTAAAAACTATCTTGGTGGTAGAGGATTAGCTTCAAAAATTCTTTATGATGAGATTGACCCTAAGGTAGATCCATTAAGTCCAGAAAATAAGCTGATTTATGCTACTGGACTTCTAACTGGAACAGCAGCATCTACTGGCGGACGCTACATGGTTGTTACTAAAGGGCCTCTTACGGGGACAATAGCAAGCAGTAACTCAGGTGGATTTTTCGGAGCAGAGCTCAGATTTAGTGGGAATGATATTATTATATTTGAAGGTAAGGCAGATCACCCAGTTTATTTATCAATTAAAGGTGATGAGGTTGAACTTAAAGATGCGTCTCATGTATGGGGTAAAGGTGCTTATGATACCACAGATATTTTAATTGAAGAATCCGGTAATGATAAATCTAGAGTCAGCTGTATTGGACCTGCTGGTGAAAAACTGGTTAAATTTGCTTCTATTATGAATGAAAAAGATAGAGCAGCAGGTAGAACCGGTGTTGGTGCAGTAATGGGTTCTAAGAATTTAAAAGCTGTTGTTGTTAAAGCAGATAAAAAACAGGTTGAATACTATAAAGATGAAATGATGAAGGTTGTCAAAAAACAGACTAAGATGTTAAAAGAAGATGGTGTAACCGGAGAAGGTCTACCTTCACTGGGAACTAAAGTTCTTGACAATATCTGTAATTCAACCGGAGTTTATCCAACTAGAAACTTCCAGGAAGCAACTTATGAAGATGTTGCTGAAGTATCCGGTGAAGCATTAGTAGAAAAGGGTTATCTGCAGAATAATAAAGGCTGTTATGGCTGTCCAATTCGCTGCAGTAGAGATACCAAACTTCCTAATGGTCGTTCTGGTGAAGGTCCTGAATATGAAACAGGCTGGGCTTTTGGAGCTGACTGTGGTGTAAATGACCTAAATGCTATTGTAGAAGCAAATTATATCTGTAATGACCTTGGAATGGATACTATTTCTGCAGGTGCTACAGTTGCCTGTGCCATGGAAATGTATGAAAAAGGTCACATAGATCAAGAAGAGCTGGAAAATGGTCCAGAACTTAAGTTTGGTTCTTCAGAATCAGTAGTTTATTATACTCAGAAGATGGGTCTTAGAGAAGGTATAGGAGATGCGATGGCAGAAGGATCATATCGTTTTGCTGAGTCAAAAGGGCATCCCGAATTTTCAATGAGTGTTAAGAAACAGGAATTACCTGCTTATGATCCACGTGGATTACAGGGTCATGGTTTAAGCTATGCTACTTCTAACCGCGGTGGCTGTCATGTTAGAGGTTATATGGTTTCTCCTGAGGTGCTTGGGGTTCCTGAAAAACTTGATCCCCAGGAATTAAAAGGTAAACCTGAGTGGGTTATTATTTTCCAGGATCTAACTGCTGTTATTGATTCAAGTGGAATGTGCTTATTTACTTCATTTGCACTTGGCTTAGATGATTATACTGAAATAATTAATGCCGGTACTGGCTTTGATTATTCTTCTGAAGAAATGCTGCAGGTTGGAGAAAGAATCTGGAATCTAGAGCGATTATTTAATTATGAAGCCGGGGTAACACCTGATACTGATAAGCTTCCTGATCGTTTCTTAAATGATCCAATCCCAGATGGACCTCTAAAAGGTAAGGCTTCAAAGTATAAAGAAATTCTTCCAGAGTATTATGAACTTCGCGGCTGGAAAGAAGATGGATATATAAAAGATGAAAAATTAAGCGAGTTAGGACTGCAATAAATACAATTAGTCCAGACTTAATTAATTGATTATTGTAAATCAATCCACCCAGTTCTCTGTCGGGAGCTGGGTGGAATTTTAATATTAAAGGGTGATCAAAATGGCATTGAAGGTTAAATTTTATTCTTTGTTTAAAATTAATTTAAAAAGTTCTGGAGTTGAATACGAATTAGAAGAGCAGACTACTATTTCCAGATTAATTAAAATGCTGGATCAGGATTTTGATGGGTATTTTACTAATAAATTACTGGATGAAGACGGTGGTATTGCTCCGGGTTCAATTATTCTGGTTAATGGACATAATGTTATCCATTTAGAAGGTCTGGAAACAGAGATTGATAATCAGGATACAGTTACTTTATTCCCACCATCTGCAGGGGGTTAATTATGAGAGATTATTTAAAAAGACAGGATAAATTATTTACTGAAGGGCAGCAACAGCGTCTGCAGGAATTAAATATTATGATTGCCGGAACCGGTGGACTGGGGACCAATCAGGCTCTGCAGCTGCAGCGAATTGGAGTTAATAAAATATATCTTTATGATTATGATCAGGTTGAGATAACTAACCTCAACCGCCAGCTCTGTTATGGAAAAAATGATATAGGTCGGCCAAAAGTGGAGGCTGCAGAAGAGTTTTTAATGCAGTTTGATTTAGAAACAAAGATTGCTGCTAAAAACGAAAAAATAACGCTGGAGACTGAAGTACCAGAAGATATAGATATCATCTTTGATGGCATGGATAATTTTGAGTCTCGCTTTATTTTAGACAGGCTGGCTTTAGAAAATAAGCTCCCCTTTATTCACGCCGGAATTGAAGAATTTTTTGCCCAGATTATGCTTGTGCTGCCGGAAAGTGAACTCCGATTAAATGATGTTTTTGCCGGATCTGAAAAGAAGGAGACTCCAGCTGTTTTTTCACCAGCTGTAACCGCAACTGCCTCTATTCAGGTACTGGAAGCTTTAAAATATCTGCTTCAGTTTGATGATTATTTAAAAGAGCAGCTGCTGCATATTAATTTATTGAGCAGTGAAATGGAAAAAATTGATTTAAAATAAAGAAAGAAATATGAAATAAATTTAATGTAAATCCATTACTTGATAAAGATTAATTTCTTTGTTAGCATTAAGCTCAGGAGATGATAAAATGCAGGCAGAAATATATCATTTATTTCACAGTGGAACAGCTGTCAGAGTTCAAAATAAATTATTTATTTTTGACTATTTCAAAGATCAGCCTCAGCAGGAAAAGGCACTGCAGAGCTCACTGGAACAGGGAGTAATTAGAGAAGAAAGTTTTAAAAATATAGATGAAGCATATGTTTTTGTTTCCCACAGTCATCATGACCACTACAATCAGGTTATTTTCGAATGGGAAAAATACTGTGATCAGATAAACTATATTTTAGCAGCTGAGGTGGAGCCGGAGTCAGAGCTGAAAAACAAAGCTAATCTTTATTTAATGGAAAAAGATGAAGAACTTAAGCTGAGAGATGTCGAAATTTCAAGTTATGGCAGTACAGATGAAGGAGTATCATTTTTAGTTGAACTTGAAGATTTGACGATTTTTCATGCAGGTGATCTTAACTGGTGGAAGTGGAAAAAATTCAGTGCCAAAGTGCAGGCAAGAGAAGAGAGAGAATACAAAAGAGAAGTTGATAAACTTGCAGGGAAAATTATTGATATTGCCTTTGTCCCGGTTGATCCTCGTTTAGAGGAGTATTTTTATTTAGCAGGGGAATATTTTATTGCAGAAATTATGCCTTCCCTTTTTGTACCTATTCATTTTGGTGAAAACTATGATATAACCAGATTTTTTAAAGAAAGATTTAATTCTGATCGAACTCGAGTTGCTGAAATTGCTGAACCGGGAGAAAAGATTTTATATACTAGAAAATGAAAAATTTAATTTACGAAAAGGTTTTGCAAATCGCCTTGACAAAGAATATTCTAAATATTATAATAAATATAGGTAAAGAAAAATGTAAAGGTTTACCCGAGCTTTTGATTCTACCCAAAAAGTAATTTTTAACTTGTTTGTAGTGGAAAAAAGCAATTTTTTTAAAGTTTATGTAAACGTTTACCCGCTTTCATGACAATGATTTGGAGGTAATAAAAATGGGAGTTACAATTAAAGATGTTGCAAAAAAAGCTGGAGTTTCAATTGCTTCTGTCTCACGTGTAATTAATGACAGTAAGCCTGTGGCTCCAGAAACAAAAGAAAAAATATTAAAAGTAATAGATGAAACTGGATATAAGCCAAATGCAATGGCCAGAGGTTTAAAGAAAAACGAATCCGGATTGATTGGTCTAATTACTCCGGATATGCAAAATGGTACATTTTCTGAGCTGGTTAAAGGTATAGAAAGTGTAACTGAAAAAAATTCTATGAGTTTAATTGTGGCTAATTCCAAAGGAGAGATAGAAAAGGAATTAAAGTCTCTACATATTTTTAAAGAACAGCAGCTGGATGGGATAATTTTTTCCGGAGTTAAGTTTACTCAGAAACACAAGGATTATTTTGACCGCTATCAGGTACCAACAGTAGTTGTCTCTCAGAATTTTCCCGGATCAGGTCTGCCCCATCTGGCTCCAGATAATATTAAAGCAGCAGAGAGAGCAGTAAAATTTTTGATAGAAAATAATCACCGTAAAATAGCAATGTTTCACGGACCTTTTTATGATCAATCTTCTGGTAAAGAAAGGTATCTTGGTTTCAAAAAAGCGTTAAAGTCTGCTGGAATTAAAGAAAATTGTGATTATGTAAAAGAAGTAGAGTTTAGTATAGATTCCGGTTATCAAAAAATGCAGGAATTGATTAATCAGGTTGATGATCTGCCGACTGCCTTATTTGCAGCTTCTGATAGAATTGCCATTGGAGCCTTAGACTGCTGTATTGACAATGGATTAAAAGTTCCGGAAGATATTTCAATTATTGGTTTTGATGATATTGAGCTGGCCACTGTAGTCAGGCCTAAAATAACAACAATCAGGGTTGATTATGTCGAGCTGGGAAGAAAAGTAGTAGAGGTTCTGCTGGCAAAAATTAAAAATAAAGAGGTTAAGGCTGAATGCAAAAAAATAGATTTTGAATTAGTTGAACGTGAGACAGTTAAAAAAAGAATAAATTGAGCTAATGAACTCTGAAGGCTTCAATTATCAGGGGAATTTTATTTATAATAAAAGATTTAATATTTCAAATTTTGGCAATAATATTTTCATAGAATTTGAAAAAGTTGATTACAGGACAGGATTCTGGTTAATCAATTATTATCAAATTTAATTAATTGAATCACTATGGGGAGGTGAATACGGACTGTCTGAGGTTTTTCGAGTAAAATAGCGTCAAAAAACAAAAAAGGGGGGATGGGCTAAATAGCCCACAACAATGAGTAAAAGACTGGTTTTAGCTCTGACATTTGTTTTGATTTTAATGGTTTCTGGAGGAGTAATGGCTCAGACAGAAATTGAAGTCTGGTATCATTCCGGTAGAGGTGCAGAAAGAGAAGTGACTCAGGATCAGGTTGACAGATTTAATGAAATGCAGGATGAGGTTCAGGTTAAGTTAGTTGAGCTTCCAGAAGGTAGTTATAATGAGCAGGTTCAGTCTGCAGCGGTAGCTGGAGATTTACCAGATGTACTTGATCTGGATGGACCTTATGTTGCCAACTATGCCTGGTCTGGATTTTTACATCCACTGGAAGATTTTATGTCAGAGGAAATGAAAGAAGATTTCTTGCCTTCAATAATGTCTCAGGGAACTTATAATGACCATGTTTATGCACTTGGTGCTTTTGACTCAGGTCTTTCATTCTGGGGAAATAAAAAATATTTAGAAGCTGTTGACGCCAGAATTCCAACTTCTGTTGAAGACGCCTGGACCTATGATGAGTTTATGCAGATTGTAGAAGACTTACAGGAACTTGAAGACGTAAAATATGCTCTTGATTTTAAAATGTTTGATGTTGGTGAATGGTATACCTATGGATTTTCTCCATTTTTCCAGGCTTTTGGTGCTGATTTAATTGATCGAGAAGCAAAACAGGCTGAAGGAACTTTAAATGGAGAAAAAGCAGTTGAAGCTGGTGAGTGGTTTAAATCACTATTTGAAAATGGTTATGCAAATGAGAATCCTCCAGGAGATACTGAGTTTATCAATGAAGAAGCTGCCCTATCCTGGACCGGACACTGGAACTATAACCCCTACAAAGAAGCCTTAGGTGATGATTTAGTCTTATTACCTGCACCTAAGTTTGAAAAGCAGGCTACTGGTATGGGGTCCTGGGCCTGGAGTATTACCAATAACTCAGAAAATCCAGAAGCAGCCTGGAAGTTCTTAGAATTTGTGCTGGATCCAGAAAATATTGTTCAGATGACAGATGCTAATGGTGCAGTACCAGCAAGATCGTCTGCAGTTGAATTATCTGAACCATATAAAGAAGGAGGAGATCTGGATCTATTTGTGGAGCAGCTCGAAACTATTGCAGTTCCCAGACCTGTTACACCTGCATATCCAGTAATTACTGATGCCTTTACTACCGCTGTTGAAAATTTTGTCAGTGGAGGGGATGTAGAAGAAGAACTAAATAATGCAGCTCGGGAAATCGATGAAGAATTCCAGTATCTGGAAATAAACTAATAATAGAAATTCTTTTAATCATAAGGAACCGGGAGATTAATTCTCCCGGTTCAAGTTTAATATAATTTTTCAACTCATTTTTTAGAATGAAAGGAGGATATTATGCTGAGAAATGATAAAAAATCAATAACGACATTTATGCTGCCGGCATCAATTCTATTATTACTTTTTATGGTTTTACCTTTTTTGATGGCCTTTGGCCTTTCTTTTACCAATCAGCGTTTAATTGAAAATCCGAGGGGAACTCAATTTGTAGGTATGGCAAATTATATGAGACTTCTTGGAGATAATCTTTTTAAAAAGGGGCTGACCAATAACGCGATATTTGTACTGGTGGTTGTACCGCTGCAGACAACTTTAGCACTGGTCCTGGCAATTTTAGTTAATATCAAAGTTAAGGGGGATAAAATTTTTAGAGCAATATTTTTTATACCTACTGTAACTACCATGGTTGTAGTTTCAGTTATCTGGAGTTTCCTATATCATCCTGATGGACTGATCAACGGATTTTTGTCGACTATTACTTTTGGTACCTGGGATGGGATTGACTTTCTAAATAATACTACCACAGCCTTTCCTTCAATTATGTTAATGTCAATCTGGCAGGGTGTAGGATTTCAGATGCTGATTTTTTTAGCAGCTCTTCAGGAAATTCCTGCTTCTTTTTATGAAGCAGCCGATATCGATGGTGCTAATACCTGGCAGCAGTTTTTGTATATTACTTTACCTCAGTTAAAAAACACAACAACTTTTGTTATTATTTCCACAACAATACTGGCTTTTAGATTATTTACTCAGGTCTATGTAATGACAGGTGGAGGACCTCAAAATTCAACTTATACTGCAATGCTTCATATTTATAATACGGCTTTTAAGCGGCTTAATATTGGCTATTCTTCTGCACTAACAGTTGTCTTCTTTTTAATTATTTTAGTTATTTCTATTTTTCAGAGATTTGTACTCAATGATACAGAAGAGGAGGTGTAATAATGAAATATAAGCAGAATCGAAAAAAATTGGCCTATATTATAATGCTTATTTTAAGTATTTTCTTTATCTTTCCACTGTTTTACATGATTTCGGTATCTTTAAATCCAGATGAAACAGCAATTTTAAGAAATATGGCTTCAGTTAGAGCTTTTGTTCCGGGACAGATTAGTTTAAAAAACTTTTTTGATGTTTTTGGGAGAATGCCGTTTGCCAGATTTCTATTTAACTCAACCTTTATAGTTAGTACCACAATTATTATCGGATTACTGACAAACAGTATGATGGCTTTTGCCCTGGCCCGTCTGCGCTGGAAGGGAAGAGCCCTGATAGTTTCTGGAGTGGTTGCTTTAATGATTATTCCTTTTGAAGCAATTGCAGTTCCTTTACTGCTGATCACTAACAGATTGGGCTGGCTGGACAGTTATCATGTGCAAATCATACCTTTTATAGCAAATCCACTCTATATTTTTCTCTTATTTCAGTTTTTTAAAAATTTCCCAACTGAGCTGGAAGAAGCAGCAATTATTGATGGTGCTAACTGGTTCGGAATTTACTGGCGAATAGCTCTACCATTATCAAAGCCGATATTGTCCAGTGTGGCAATTCTGCATTTTTTAATGCAGTGGGGATCATTCCTCTGGCCATTAATGGTAACCAGGGGTCCGGAATACAGACCTTTAACAGTAGCGATGGAAGTTTTCTTTGGCCAGTATCCTCGTAACTGGGGAGATATTATGGCTTTTGCAGCAATGATTACAATTCCCGTTTTATTATTATTCCTCTATTTACAGGATACTTATGTTAATACTGTAGCCAGGAGTGGAATTAAATAAATTCCTAAATTGCAATGATAAATTGGATAAAAACTTTATTTATTATAGCCTAAGCATTATAATAAATAGTGGTTATGTATAAAAGGACTCTGAATAAAGTTAATAATCTAATAAGCAAATTTAAGTTCTGAACTTTGTAGGAGGCAGGATAATGGTAGCAAATAATTTATATAAGGAGAAGTACAGACCACAGTACCATTTTTCACCTAAAAAAAATTGGTCAAATGATCCAAATGGACTGGTATATTATCAGGAAGAATATCATCTTTTTTATCAGTATAATCCAGATGATGTTGTCTGGGGACCAATGCACTGGGGACATGCTGTCAGTAAAGATTTAGTTCACTGGGAGCATCTTCCCATTGCCTTAAAGCCTGATCAAAAGCTGGGAATGATTTTTTCCGGTTCCGCAGTAGTAGATAAAAATGATACGACAGGATTTTTCGATGGTGGAGAAGGTCTGGTAGCAGTTTATACTACCCATCTTGTGCAGGAAGAAGGTGCATTACAGCAGCAGGCAATTGCTTTTAGTAAAGATAATGGACGCAGCTGGACTAAATATGAGGGGAACCCTGTGATCAAAAATTATGGTGTTGCAGATTTTAGAGACCCCAAGGTTTTCTGGCACGAGGAGACTCAAAAATGGGTAATGATTGTTGCCTGTGCTGATCGGGTTCGTTTCTATAACTCTTCCAATTTAAAAGACTGGAATTATTTGAGTGAATTTGGTAAAAATATTGGTATTCATGCTGATACCTGGGAATGTCCGGACCTGATTAAATTACCTGTAGAAAATTCTGCAGCTTCCAATCCCAGTTCTGTCAAAGAAAAATGGGTATTGGAAGTGGGAGATATCCAGGGGGGAGAATCTGGAGTTGGAGTTCAGTATTTTATCGGAGAATTTGATGGTAAAGAGTTTAGAAGCGATTATGACAGAAGCTTTCTTGTAGATCACGGTCAGGATATTTATGCCCTGCAGAGCTGGTCCAATCTACCTGATAAGCGCCAGATCTGGCTGGGTTGGATGAATAATATTGGCTACATGGCAAAAATTCCAACAACCGGCTGGCGGGGAATGATGTCAATACCGAGAGAACTTTCTTTAAAAGATGATGGAGAAAGAATTAAGTTAATTCAAAAACCGGTTACTGAACTCAAAAAGCTGCGGGAAAAGATTACTCAGAAAAAAGATTTTCTACTGAAGAATGAGTTAAAGTTTGAGTGTAGTAAGCAGAGTTTTGAAATAGAGGCAGAGATTGATTTTAATGAAGCAGAAGAAGTTGTTTTTGCTCTCCATAAAAATGGGGAACAGGAGTCACTTTTAAATTTGAACAGGAAAAAAAATAAAATTATTGTAGATTTAAGTAATTCAGGTAATACTGATTTTGACGAAAGTTTTCTGTTAGAAAAGCAAGTTGATTATGATTTCAAAGAAAATGTTAAAGTAAATATTTTTGTAGATCGTTCTTCTATCGAAGTTTTTCTGGATGGAGGAGAGATTAGCATTACCAATCTTGTTTTTCCAGAATTGGATTCTAAAGAAGTGAAAATTAGAACAGCTGGAAGTGTTTTTATTAATAATTTAGAGATTTTTGAGCTGGATAGTATCTGGTAAAAGTAAATAATTCTCTTCCAAAGAGTCGAATCAACAGAGATCAATTTTCATCCTGTCT
>JBKHDA010000053.1:0-13747 GCA_046541575.1 Halanaerobium sp.
GTAGTCAATTTAAGAGAGAAATTAAAGTGGTTTGAAAAAAAGAAGCTGATCGGCAAAAATATTCTGATTACAAGGCCGTCAGCTCAGGCTGATTCACTGCAGAAAATGATTGAGGATGAAGCAGGAAATGCGGTTCTGGCTCCAGCAATTAGAATTAAAGAAGCGGCTGATAAAAGTAAATTATTAAATGCAGTTAAAAATTTAGATAAATACACCCATCTAATTTTCACCTCTGTCAATGGAGTTAAATATTTTATGGAAGCTTTAATTGAAATGGGCCTCGATTTGCGGTCTCTGGCCGGGATAAAATTTGTAACAATCGGTTCTAAAACTGCAGCGCAACTTAAAGAGTACGGTATCAGAGCTGATTTTATGCCGGAAGATTATTCAACAGCAGGTATTTTAAGTTATTTAAAGAGATTGGATAATGACGGCCTGTTTAAACTTGAAAAGGCAAAATTTTTACTGCCTCGTTCAAACATTGCTCCTCCTGGTCTACAGCATAATTTAAAAAAAATGGGAGCAGAAGTAGACAATATTGAAGCTTATCGAACGGAAAAAGTAGAGATTTCAAAGTCGATTATAAAAATGATTGCAGCTGCTGAAATTGATCTTTTGACCTTTACCAGTTCTTCGACCGTAGAAAATTTGATCAGTGGAATTGAAGAATTTGTAGAACAGCAGGAGACTTTTGAAAATCCAGAAGGGTCAGAGGAAATTAAAAGTAAAGAAATTTTAGCAAAGTTAAAAGAAATACCGTCAGCCTGTATAGGACCGGTGACAGCCGAAAAAGCTGAAGAATATGGACTTAATGTAAAAATAACGGCAGCAGAATACACGATTGAAGGTTTATTTGCTGCAATTTTAGAAAGTAATAGTTCAGAGGGGGATTTTTAAATGAATTTAAAAAGAAGACCGAGGCGTCTGCGCAGTTCAAGTAATATAAGGGATTTAGTCAGGGAAACCAATTTATCAGCTTCAGATTTTGTTAAACCATTATTTGTAGTTAATGGAGAAAACATTAGAAAAGAGATTCCTTCAATGCCGGATAACTATCATCTGTCACTGGACCAGCTTGAAAAGGAAGCTGAAAGACTAGTAAAACTTGGTATAAAAGCAGTTATAATTTTTGGATTACCTGAATATAAAGATGCAGAGGGATCTAGTGCCTGGCAGACGGATGGAATAGTGCAAAAAGCTGTCAGTCTGCTAAAAAATAAATTTCCAGAACTTCTGGTAATCACTGATCTCTGTTTGTGTCAGTATACCGATCACGGTCACTGTGGTATTTTAAAAAATGGAAAAATAAAAAATGATGCAACTTTAAGCAGACTGGCTAAAATTGCTATTTCTCAGGCTGAAGCAGGTGCAGATATGATTGCCCCTTCGGATATGATGGATGGAAGAGTTGCAAAAATCCGTCAGGCATTAGATCAGAATGGATATCAGGAAGTTTCAATTATGGCTTACTCTGCTAAATATCATTCAGCTTTTTATGGACCTTTTCGTGATGCAGCTCATTCTGCTCCAGGTCAGGGTGACCGCAGCAGCTATCAGATGGATACGGCAAATTCTGATGAAGCTTTAAGAGAAATGGAATTGGATATAAAAGAGGGTGCAGATATCATAATGGTTAAACCTGCACTATCTTATTTAGATATTATTCAAAAAGCAAGTGATAAATTTAATTTACCTCTGGCAGCTTATAATGTAAGTGGAGAATATGCAGTGGTAAAAGCTGCAGCAGAAAAAGGCTGGATTGATGAAAAGGCAGTTGCTTTAGAAATTTTAACTTCGATTAAAAGAGCTGGTGCGGATATTATTATTACATACTGGGCTGATAATGCTGTTCAGTGGTTAAATGAATAATAAATAAATTAGAGCTAATAATTGGCAGGGGTGTTGCTATGGAAATATTAGATCAGCTCAAAGAAAAATTTGTGAGTGCCTGTTTATATTATTATATAGACTTTGTTTATAAAACAAGTACGGTAGAAAAGATAGGGAAATTAGAGTATTTAGAAGCAGAATATCCGGAAAAATTTGTTGTTTTCATCTGGCATGGTGATAGTTATTCTTACTATCCTTTTTTAAAAGGTAAAAAGTTAAATATTGTTACCACAAAAAACAAAAGAGGTGGGGTAATCAGCAGAATCAGCAAATATTTTGGCTATGATGTTATGAGGCTGCCTGACTCAGCTGCAGATGGTAATTATATGTTTCAGTTGAAAAGTCAGATAAATAAAATTAATAATGCTAATCTTTTGCTTTCAGTTGATGGACCAACCGGACCAGAACGTGAGATTAAAGAGTTTGCAATGATTATGGCTCTTTTTTCAAAAAGAAAGATTCTCCCTTTAAATATTGATCTAAAGTACAGCTTCAGTTTAAAAAATAGGTGGGATAAATTAAAAATCCCACTTCCTTTTAATAAAATAACGATTAAGGTCAATGATTTTTATGAGGTTCAGAAGAAAGATAGAAAAGAAAAATTCAGTTCTTTAAAAGAAGAAATAAAAAAAGTTATGCAGACTTAATAAAAGTTTAACAGTTAAGGAGTGATTTTATGAGGAATAAAAGAAAAAAATCAGCTAAAGCCTTTAAAAATGCACAAAAGGTAATTCCGGGTGGAGTCAATAGTCCAGCCCGTGCTTTTTCGGCTGTAGATATCGATCCGATTTTTATTGAAAAAGGAGATGGGGCTTATCTCTATGACGTTGATGGTAATCAGTATTTAGACTATGTCAATTCCTGGGGGCCGATGATTTTAGGCTATAACCCATCCCGGGTAATTAAAAAATTAAAAAAACAGCTTAAAAATGGTACAAGTTTTGGAGCTCCCACTGAAATTGAGACAGAAATTGCAGAGCTGATAGTTGACTTTTACCCGGCAGTTGATAAAGTACGGATGGTGAATTCAGGAACTGAAGCTACTATGAGTGCAGTCAGACTGGCCAGGGGGTATACTGGTAGAAATAAAATAATAAAACTTGAAGGATGCTATCACGGGCATGGAAACAGTCTGCTGGTTGATGCAGGTTCTGGAGTTGCAACACTTGGTATTAAGGGAAGTCCTGGAGTGACTGAAAATACAGCAAAAGAAACTATAGTAGTTCCTTATAATGATCAGCAGGCTGTTGAAAAAGTTTTTGCCGAATATGCTTCAGAAATTGCAGGTCTAATTTTAGAGCCTGTAACCGGAAATATGGGGGTAATAGCTCCTGAGGCTGGTTATTTGGAATTTTTAAGAAAAATAACCAGTAAAAATGGAGCTCTTCTGATTTTTGATGAGGTAATGACCGGTTTTCGCCTGGCTCGCGGTGGTGCTCAGGAAATCTATGGCATCGCACCAGATATAAGTACTTTTGGGAAAATAATTGGTGGAGGTATGCCGGTTGGTGCTTATGCAGGTAAAGAAGAAATTATGGATTATATTGCACCTGCTGGCCCGGTTTATCAGGCGGGAACTTTATCAGGTAATCCAATGGCCATGCAGGCAGGTCTTGCTACTTTAAAAGAATTGAAAAATAAAAAAATATATTCTCAATTAGAAGTGAAGGCAGAAAAACTGGAAAAAGGTTTTAAAAGAAATATTGAAAAGCTTGAATTTCCAGCTTATTTTAACCGGGTTGGTTCAATGTTTACTTTATTTTTTACTGAGCAGAAAGTTAAAAACTATCAGGATGTTAAAGAATGTGATCAGAAATTATTTGCAGCCTATTTTAAAGAGATGATAGAAGCTGGAATTTATCTCCCTCCTTCTCAGTTTGAAGCAAACTTTATTTCTTTAGCTTTAAGTGAGAAGGATCTGGATAAAACCATTGAAGCTAACTATCAGGCTCTAAAAAAGTTAAAGGCGGAATTATAATGGCAGACAAAAAAGCACTGGTTGTAGTCAGTCACGGCAGTAAACGTAAAGAAAGCAATCAGGAATTTAAAGATTTTATTAAGAAATTAAATAAAGTAAATTCTGAAGGTATCGAGAGCGAATATACCAAGATTAAAGGTGCCTGTCTTGAATTTGCTTCTCCTCAGCTGGAAATAGTTATTAAAAATTTAATTATTTCAGGTTATGAAAAAATTGATATTTTTCCACTCTTTATTTTTGCTGGTTATCATGTCCGTGAAGATATACCGCAGCGGATGGAAGAACTAAAAAATAAATATAATCAGCTAGAGTATAAAATTTTAGAACATCCTGCTGCTACTGATGATTTTGCTGATTATATTTTTACTCAGGCTTTAAATCAAAAATAGTCCAATAAATATAACTCGATTTAAATTATATAGATCGAGTTATATTTGTATACTGCCGATATTTTTTCAATTTATCTTCACTTAATTTTTGATCACTTATAATGGCTGTTATATCTTTAAAATCTGCTATTTTATAAAATGAAGCATTATCAAATTTATTACTTTCACTCAAAACATAACTCTGATCACTGCAATCTATCATAGCCTTTTTACTGCTTGCTTCAATGGGGCTTGCAGTGGATAAAGCAAGATTTAAATCAATACCATTTACACCCAAAAATGCTTTATCAAAGTGCATTTCTCTAATCTGTCTTTCAGTAATTGGGCCTTCTATAGTCCTGGCTATATGGAAATAATCTCCTCCTAACACAGATATATCATAATTATTTTTGCTGCTTAATTCTACAATTATATCAACTGAATTTGTTACGATTTTAAGATCTTTTGCTTTTAGATTTTTGGCCATCAAATAAGTTAAGGTGCTGGAATTAATAGCAATAATATCGCCATCTTCGACTAAATCAGCGGCATATTTAGCTATTTCAGTTTTTTCTTTAATATTTTCTTTGGTCTTTTTAATAAAATTATATTCATTATTAAATTTTTCAATTAAAATTGCTCCCCCATGAGTTCTTCTAACATATTCCTTTTCTTCTAGTTCATCCAGATCCCTTCTAATTGTTGATTCGGAAACATCAAAATTATTGGCTAATTCTTTGATAGTAATAGTTTTATTTAAGTTAAGTTTATTTAATATTTTAAGCAGTCTTTCTTCTTTCAGCATTTTAATCGCCCCCATTTTTTTATTTCATTATAATTTTAACAATTCCTTTAAATACATTCAAGAAAAGTGCTATTTTTTGATTAAAAAAGGCTTTAAACAAAAAAATATGCTCATTTATGAAATTTTTTATCATAAAACTTGCAAAAACTATCACAATATAGTAAACTATATATAAGTTAAATTATTCACAAAGAAAGAGGAGGGAAATAATTATGTCAGATTTTTATGATTATATGTTACCAACAGTAAATTTTATGGGTGCTGGTTGTGTAGAAGTAGTTGGAGAAAGATGTAAAATTTTAGGTGCAGAAAAAGTTTTATTGGTTACTGATGAATATCTGAATAGTTTAGAAGCTGGTCCGGTTCAAATAGTAAGTGATTATTTAGAAAAATCAGGTTTGGAATATAGTATTTTTGATGGAGTAACTCCAAATCCTAAAGACACTGATGTTTATGCTGGTTTAAAAATTTATGAAGAGGAAAATTGTGATATGATTGTTACAGTTGGTGGTGGAAGTCCTCATGATTGTGGTAAAGCAATTGGGGTGGCAGCAACTCATGATGGTGATTTATATAAGGATTATGCAGGAATTGAAAAATTAGAAAATGAAACACCAGCCATGGTTTGTGTCAATACTACAGCAGGAACTGCCAGTGAAGTAACAAGACATGCAGTTATCACTGATACTTCTCAAACTCCAAATGTGAAGTTTGTAATTGTAAGCTGGAGAAATACTCCTGATGTTTCTATTAATGATCCAGAATTAATGGTTGACAAACCAGCAAGTCTTACGGCAGCTACAGGAATGGATGCTTTAACTCATGCTTTAGAAACTTATGTTTCTACAGGAGCTAATCCTTTAACTGATGCTGCTGCTTTAGAATCAATGAAACTGATAGCTGAAAATCTGAGAAATGCAGTTTATAATGGTCAGGATATTCAGGCTAGAGAAAATATGGCTAATGCCTCAGTTCTTTCAGGTTTTGCCTTTAATAATGGTGGATTAGGTTATGTTCACGCAATGGCACATCAACTGGGTGGATTTTATGATATGCCGCACGGTATTGCCAATGCAATTTTACTTCCCTATGTTGAAAAATTCAATCTGGGAGCAAAATTAGAGCGTTTTGCAAAAATAGCTGAAATTTTTGGTGTAAATACTGATGGAATGTCAACAAGAGAGGCTGCTGAAGCATCTTTAGAGGCAATAAAGCAGCTCGCTAAAGATATTGGAATTCCAACTTCTTTAAGTGAATCGGAATTTGAAATTAAAGAAGAAGATTTTGAAGAAATGGCTAGATATGCATTAGAAGATGGTAATTCAGGAACCAATCCACGAAAAGGTACAGTTGAACAGGTTAGAGCTATTTTTGAAGATGCAATGTAAATAATAAAAAAATCTGATCTAGATTCTTAAAAAACTCCAGCCGGCTGGATGAAAATACAGCTGTTTGGAGTTTTTTATATTTTCAATAATCTTTTTAAAATATTAAGCAGTTTTTTAGCTTAAAGTATTAATTATTTGGAGGCTTTATTAAGAAAAAAGGATATTTAGCAATTATCTTGAATTTAAATGTTAGAAGGAGAAAAGAAAAATATAATTATAAAACAATATTTATTACAGGGATGTGGCAGTTTTGAAGTTTAAGTTTCTGCATAATATAGAAAATAAAATATATTTTATACCATCAATTTATGCAATATCTGCTACTTTAGTCTCATTTATTGTTATTTTTATTGAATATCAATACAGCAGTATTCTGGTTAAGGTAATGCCATCGTTCTTTTTTACTTCCTATGACCTTTCTAAAACAATTTTATCTACCATAGCTGGTTCATTATTTGCGATGATTACTGTATCTTTTTCTACTATTATGGTTGTGCTGACCATGTATTCCTCACAATTTTCACCGAGAACAATGCAGGATTTCTTAAAAAACAAAGCTACTTTAAAAGTTTTAGGGATTTTTATTGCCGGTTTTATTTATTCAATTCTAACCCTGCTTTTTCTTGACGACAGCCTCCAGGGAAGTGGAGAAGCAATTATTTTTTCTGCTATGATTGGTGTTATTGTAGCGATTGTCTGTCTTGGTTATTTTGTTTATTTTATCCATCACACGGCTAATTCTGTACAGGTAAATCTTTTGATTGAAAGTCTTAAGAAAGAGGTTATTGAAATAGTTGATAAACTTGAAGCAAGGAATAACAATAATGATCAGATTCGAAATGAACCTCCGGATAATTTAAAAGAAATGCTTGATCGGGAGTTTTGTGAACTTCATCCTGAACAGAGTGGTTATATACAGGTGATTTATGATATTGAATTAACAGAACTGGCAGATGAATATGATATAATTGTTCGCGCTGAAAAAATGATAGGAGATTATGTAACTGAAAATACAATTGTTTTCAAATTCTGGCAGCTAAATGAAGAAGCTGAAAAGTTTAAAGAAGAAGAGCTGGAAGAGATAAAGGATAAAATTCGTGATAATCTGGTAATTAGTAATGAAAGAAGCAAAAAAAATGATATTGAGTTTGGACTATTAAAGTTAACAGAGGTCGCCCTGAGAGCAATTTCTCCTGGAATTAATGATCCCAATACTGCTATATTTTGTATTAATCAGCTCGGGTGGGTTTTATCAAGGATTGCTGTGGCCAATTTAGAAAACACTTACTATTATAATGAAAAAGATGAGCTCTGTTTTATTTTAGAGGATATTTCTTTTTGGGATTTATTATATAAAACCTTTTATCAACTCAGTCATTATGGTAAACAGGATGTATCGGTTGCTGGTTCAATAATTGATGCCCTGGTAATTATTGCTGAAGGTAGTCCTCAGGATATTAAAGAACAGGTCTGGAAATTTAGCCATTATATTCTTGGAAGTTTTGATAAAAATGTACTGGAACAGGAAGATAAAAAATTTTTAAATCACAAAATTTACCGTCTTGCTAAAGAAACAGGGCATAAAGAAGAAAAGAAAAAATATTTTCAGGTTGAGAATTTTAAAATTAATTAGTAATTGAGGAACTTTAAATTGATTTCAAAAATGTTATCATTATATTTAAATACTAAAATAATAATTTAAAGAGGTGTTCTTATGGCCGAAAAAACTTACTATAGACAGCAGGCAAAAGATGTACTGGATGAACTTGGGACATCTATAAAAGGTTTGACTGCTGCAGAAGCAAAAAAGCGTCTCGAAAAAGATGGTAAAAATGTACTTCAAGCTAAGGTGGATAAATCCTTAGTCAAAATTTTCTTTGAACAGTTCAAAGATGTACTGGTAATTCTACTTTTAGTAGCGGCAGTGATGTCTTTTGCAATTGGAAGTTATCGTGATGGTACAATTATGATTGTTATAGCTTTAATTAACTCAGTAATAGGTTTTAGACAGGAATATAAGGCTGAAAAGATTATGGATTCTTTAAATAAACTGGTTAAGTCTCCTTCTAAAGTAATTAGAGATGATCAAATCGGAGAAATTTCACAGGAAGAACTGGTTGTTGGCGATATTGTTAGTCTGGAAGAAGGAGATAAAATTCCGGCTGATCTAAGAATTATTGAATCATTTAACTTAAGAACAAATGATGTTTCTCTGACCGGTGAGTCAATGCCTCAGGAGAAAGAGTCCAATCATATTGAGGAAGAAAGGACTCTTGCTGACCGTGATAACATGGCTTACCTGGGAACAACAGTTGCTTCAGGTTCAGCTAAAGGGGTTGTTGTTAGAACTGGTATGGAGACTGAAATGGGTAAAATTGCAACTATGACTCAGGGTGAAGATAAATCTGAATCACCACTGCAGTCTGAACTGCAGTCAGTTGCCAATAAAATTGCTGTTTTTGCAGTACTTATTGCTCTGGCTTTATTTGGAATTAGCATATATCAGGGTTATGGACTTGATTTTGCTCTGATTTATGCCTTAGGTATCGCAGTTGCTGTTGTACCTCAGGCTTTACCAATGCAGGTTACAGTTGCTTTATCTCAGGGAGTTGACCGACTGGCAGGTAAAAATGCAGTTGTTAAAAAATTATCTTCTGCAGAAACCTTAGGTTCAACAAATGTCGTCTGTACAGATAAAACGGGTACTTTAACTAAAAATGAAATGACAGTTAAAAAGGTATATTTTGACGGTAAGGAATATGAGGTAACCGGGCTTGGTTATGAACCGGAAGGGGAACTTATTGGAGAAGATGGAGAGCAGCTGACAGAAGAAGAAATTGAAGAAATGGAAATTATATTTGATGCTGCAACAATGGCTTCCAATGCAGAGATTCATGAACCGGATGAAGAACATCCAGGCTGGTATGCAATTGGTGATCCTACAGAAGCAGCTTTAATTACTCTTTCTACTAAACTGGGAACCCGCTCCCCCAAAGAAGATGAGGAAAACCCAGAATTACATGAATTTGGTTTTGATTCTGATCGTAAAAGAATGAGCTCAGTCAGAGAATTTGAGGATGGAAATTATCTTAAGATGAAGGGTGCTTTAGGAAGTGTGCTTTCTGTTTCCAAGCATATTTTCAAAGATGGAGAAGTAGTAGAAATAACCGAAGAGGATAAAGAAAGACTGAATAAATTAAATGAAAAATATTCTAAAAATGCATTACGTGTTTTAGCAATTGCTTACCGTAAACTGGAAGATGATGAGACAGATTATGTTTTGGAAGAGATTGAAAAAGATGTAATCTTTTTAGGTCTGGTGGCTATGATTGATCCTCCTAAAGAAGGAGTTAAGGAGGCAATTCGGGAATCACATGAGGCCCACATTGATACCTATATGATGACAGGTGATCATGCAATTACAGCTCAGGCTGTTGGAAAAGAAATCAGTCTTTCAATTGATGATGAGGATGTACCTGTATTTACCAGTGAAGATTTAGAGGCAATGAGTGAAGATGAATTACAGAAAACTATGGAAGAAAATCGGTCACTTATTTTTTCTCGTGTTTCACCAGAAAATAAGTTAAGAATTGTTAAAAATTTAAAAGAACAGCAGAAAATTGTGGCTGTAACTGGTGATGGAGTAAATGATGCACCTGCATTAAAGAGTGCTCACATTGGAGTAGCAATGGGGCAGATGGGTACAGATGTTTCTAAGGAAGCATCAGAACTGATATTACTTGATGACAGCTTTCCGACACTGGTTTATGCAATTAAAGAAGGAAGAAATATTTATAATAACTTAAAGAAAACAGTTATTGCTTCTTTAACAACAAACGGAGCAGAATTAATCATTGTACTTTTAGGCCTTTTAGCAGCAGCTCTGCTGGGAACACCGATTCCAATACTGGCTATACAGATTTTATCTATTGACTTAATAGCTGAAATATTACCACTGACAGCACTGACCTTTGATCCTGCTTCTGAACATTTAATGAAGTCTCCTCCGCGAAAACAGGAAGACCATATAGTTAATAAGCACAGCTTTAGTGAAATATTATTTTTAGCTCTGCTGATGGGGGGGCTTGCTTTCACAAACTTCTATCTATTTATTAATAATCAAACTGAAGCTGTTACAGCAGGTACTCAACTTTATGCTAGAGGAACTACAATTTCATTTTTAACAATTGCATTTTCCCAGTGGGTCAATATAATGTCCAGACGTTATGAGTACAAAAGTATTTTCAATAGAAACTTTTTCAGCAACACGAAAATGCTCTACTCTATTTTAATATCAATTGGAATGGTGCTCTTAGTTATTTATTCACCAGTTAATTCTTTCCTTGGTTTTGCCGGTGTTACTTTAGCAGACTGGGGTAGAATTGTTTTAGCAGGAGGTATTTTCCTAATGGGACATGAAGTAATTAAGTTCTTTAAAAGAAAAAATGAAGCTGTATAAATAGAAATTTTGTTTAACAGCAGTAAATAGGAAGTTTAAATAATTAAATTAATGGAGGGAAGCAAAATGTTCGAAATTGAATTAAAAAGAGATGGAGAAGAAAATTTATATACTCAGATTTATGAGTCAATTAGAGCCGAGATACTGGCAGATAAATATACACCTGATACTAAAATGCCGTCAATTAGAAATCTTGCTTCCCGACTTAATGTGAATGCAGAAACTGTGGTTAAAGCTTATGACTTACTGGCTGCTGAAAATTTAATTTATAAAAAAGAGGGCAGTGGGAGCTATATTGCTCCTGCTGCAGCTTTAAAAAGTAATGGAGATGATCAGCGCTTAAGAATATTGACTTCTAAAAATTTTTCTGCTCCAAAAAAGATTATTGATCTAAGTGGTCCGGAAAGTGGTGGCGAATTTCTGGAAGAGTATGCCTGGGATTTAATTTTTGATCGTTTTTACTCAGAATTTAAAGGAAAGAGCTTCAAAAAAATGAAAACCGGTAGTCAAAACAGTTATTTTAATCTTCTGCAGAAAAAGAATCAGGAAGTAGAAAAAACCAAATTATATTACAGTTCAGAGGCTGAACTGCAGGAAATTTTAAGTTCAATCATTGATGAAAATGAAGAATTATTATTTACTAGAGCTAATGATAACACTTTATTTACTTCCCTTTATGAAGAGGAATTTAAAGATTTTGCAGAAGAGAAAAATACTTCTGTGTCAAAAAATAAAATTAATATTAACTTGAGTACTGCTGATTATGATAATTTAATGCAATTTTTAGAGAATAATACTATTGATTATTTAATAATTAGTGACGAATCTGTTGAAGCAAGTATTTTAGACTGGAAACTATCTAAACTTAAGTCCCTGCTGGAACTGGCACAGATGCTTAAATTTAAAGTTATAATTCTGGAATATTTTAATCTTTATCAGCCAAATCATAAAATCCAGGAATTATTAAATTCAAAATACAAAAAAGAAATAATTCTAATTCAGGCCTTAACCTCCAGAGTATTTCCCGGCTTAGAAATGGGCCTTGTCTATCTGGAAGCTGAGCCTACAGATAAGATTAAAAAAATGAAATCAGTTTTTAAAAAATACGAACTTAAAAAAATAGCTGCAGAAAAGAAATTTTCTGCTGGAGAAAATTTGGTCAACAATTTATTGAGTTATTATTTTGATAAAGGTTATTTAGAAAAAAGAATTAAGTTTCTAAAGCAGCGTTTAAAAAATAGAAAATTACTTTTAAGAGAAGCAATCAAAGATCATTTTAGGGGAGTAGAAACAGCAGAAAATTCTTCACTTTTCTATCTCAAACTAAAGCTGAATCAGGAAATTAATCAGCATGATTTTAAGATTTTTGCAGAAAAAAATTCAGTGCTTCTGCCTGATTACAAAAACTTTTTAAGTGCTGAAAAAAGTAATGAACTAATAATTTCTGCTGCTGCCTTAAATCAATTTTCAATTAAACAGGCTATTATGGCCCTGGCGAAAATTTACTGGCAGTTTATCAGTTAAAAAATTACTTTATATTTTTATAATTTTTGATAAAATATAATTAAGAAAGGAAGTTTAAATTCTCAAATATTTATTTGTCTTAGTGAACAAAGTTGTAAAGTAGAGAGTAGTTAATTTAAATTTAATAGGGGGTTAAAAATATGACAGAAGTTAAGCTGGAAACTTTAAAAAAATTTATTCAATGTCAGGAAAGTCCCTGTGTATCAATTTATATGTCAACTAAGGCTGTTCATAGAGGAGAATTTAAGAAATTAGAAATTGAGTTTAAAAATCTGCTGCAGGAGGTAGAAGAGAAGTTAAAAGCAAATTGGGACTTCAAGCAGCGGGATACTGATAAATTTTTGAAAGAAGCTTCAGTTTTGGCAGCAGACAGTAATTTCTGGCAGGAGCAAAAGGAAGGGCTGGCAGTATTTATTGCGCCTGATCGATTTGAGCATTTTAAACTTTCAGTTGATACTTATAATAAAACCCATGTCAGCTATAACTTTAATCTTAAACAGTTAATCTCAGAGCTGAGGGATAATCAAGAATATTATCTATTGTCTTTAAGTCCAAATCATAATCAGCTCTATCAAGCTTCCAGAAATAATATTGATGAAGTTGAAATAGAAGCTCTACCAGCTAATATTAAGGAGTTTTTAAATTTAGATGACAAGGCAGCTGAAAAACATCAATCAGTTAATACAGCCGGAGGTTCGTCAGTTTTTCATGGTCAGGGTGGAGCTGCAGATGATGATAATGAAGATTTAATTCATTATCTTAAAGAAATTGATAGAGTTATTAATTTAGAGTTAAAAGAACAGGATAATTATTTAGTTGTTGCTGCTGATGATAGTGTGTTTTCTCTTTATAAAAACATTAGTAATTATAATAGACTTTTGGATGAGAATTTAAGCGGCAATTCAAAACAGATGAATAAAAAAGAACTGCGGGAAAAAAGCTGGAAAATTGTAGAAGGACATCTGCATGATTATTTAAAAGATGTTAAAGATAGATATTTAGAAATGAAGTCAGGAGATAAAACTTCTGCTGAGTTAGAAGATATTATTGAAGCAGCCCATTACAGTAAAATTGATACTCTGCTGCTTAATAAAAAAGCTGAAAAGTCTGGAGTCTATGTTGAAGACGATAATGAAGTTAAGAAAATGGATAATAATAAAGATTATGATCTCTATAATTTTGCCGCAGTGCAGACCATAAAAAATGGTGGAGATGTTTATTCACTTGAAAAAGAAGAAATGCCGGAGGATGAAGATATCCTGGCAATTTATAGATATTAATATTTAGTTTAAGAGCACCACCTGTCTGGAATTTTCAGATAGGAGGTGCTCTTTT
>JBKHDA010000054.1:0-13713 GCA_046541575.1 Halanaerobium sp.
TTTATTGAGGCACTATTTAGTTATGAATAGTAAGATTGCTGTTGATCGTATATTATTAGAAAAATGGAAGCAGAAATTTAAACTTAAATTTGATTGGGATCACAAGATTCCAGCAGTTCTTGCTGGAATCTTTTCGCTGTCTTTACTTGCTGAAAAAGTTGAATCTGAATATTACCTTGCTGAACAGGAAATAATGATTAATCAGAATTTATATTTAGAGATGGATTTTTCATTAAATTCAGAAATAATTTCTGAAAGAGAGTTTAATAGTTTTTCTTATTTAAAATTAAAGTCAACAGTTAGTTATAGAAAAAACACTCTAATTGTTTTAAATTCAAAGTTAATTAAAAATAAAAATTTAAAATTAAATAATTCACAAAAGCTAAATTTGGACAGAGGTCTGAATTTAAAAGAAAGTTTTAATTGGAGGACTTTTAGTAAAAAAGAAATAAAAAGTTTTGCAGATTTAAGTGGTGATTTAAATTCTATCCATTTAAATACTGAGCCTGTAGTCCAGGGAATGTTAATTTTATTAGCGTTTGAAGATTTTTTGGCAGAAAGAAATAAATTTGCACAAAAAATACAAATCAAGTATTTCAGACCCAGCAGAGCTGAAAAAAATATATTTTTAAATGAAATTGAAAACAATAGATTTTTGGGATTGGTAGATAATAAAGTTAATTTCGAAATAAAGATAAAGGAGAATTAAAATGTTGAATAAAATTACTGTTAAAAATTTGACATACTCGGCATTATTTACAGCCTTAATTAGTGTTTTAAGTTATATAACCATACCTTTACCATTTAGTCCGGTTCCGGTTACAGCTCAGTCTTTAGCTGTTATGGCAGCTGCTGTGATATTATCAACTCAGGAGACTGCCCTTGCAATTGGTACATTTTTATTTTTAGGTATTGCAGGTGTTCCTGTTTTTTCTGGTGGTAGAGCAGGTTTGGGTGTAATATTTGGTCCCTCTGGCGGCTATTTAATTGGGTTTTTTATTGGTGGGATAATAATTAGTATTTTAACTAAAGATAAAGAAAATTTCTGGCAGGTTTTGACAGGTGTGATTATAGGTGGAATTATTGCAATTCACCTGCTTGGATTTATCTGGTTGAGTCAGGCTACAGGAATGGGACTTAAAGAAGCTTTTTTTGCTGGTAGTTTACCTTTTATACCTGGAGATTTGTTTAAAGCAGTGCTGGCTTCCTATCTGGGAATAAGAATCAATAAAAGTTTAAGGAATAGGTATTAAAATGGAGAAAGTCTATATATTAGGTGGTTTAAGGACAGCAATTGGAAAAACAGGTGGGAATTTTAAAAAGAAGCTGCCTGAAGATTTAACTGCTGAAGTTCTCAATGCCTTAATTAATAAATATGGGCTTGATACCGCTGACATTGACCGGGTTATTTTGGGAAATGCTGTTGGTCCCGGAGGTAATATTGCCCGCTTATCACTTTTAAAAGCTGGTTGGCCGCTCTCTATTCCAGCAACTACTATTGATTTTCAGTGTGGTTCAGCTCTAAGTTCAATAAATATGGCGGCAGCATTGATAATGTCCGGACAGGCTGAAATTGTAGCTGCCGGTGGTCTGGAGAGTACCAGTCTGGAAGTAAGAAAAAAGTTGAATAAAAATGATCCTCGATTTCCAGAAAACAGTGACTTTCTCGAAAGAGCATTTTTTTCGCCTGCAGAAATTGGGGATCCTGATATGGGTATTGGGGCAGAGAATGTAGCCGAATTATATGATAATATTAGTCGAGAAGAAATGGACAGGTGGGCAATTAAGAGTCATCAAAAAGCCTTTCGGGCACAAAAAGAAGGAGATTTAGCTGATATACTGCTGCCTGTTAAAAATACCAGAAATGAAATAATAGATAAAGACGAAGGAATAAGAGAAAATATATCTTATAAACTCTTAAAAAGATTGAGACCGGTTTTTAAAGAAGATGGGAAAATAACTGCCGGTAACTCCTGTTTAACTCATGATGGAGCTGCTGCTGTTCTTCTTGTCTCAGAGGCCTTTTTGAAAATGAATAATTTAAAAGCAGAGGCAGAATTCATGCTGGGAAGTGCCGGTGGTGTAGATCCAAATCTCTCACCAATGGGGCCAGTTCCGGTTGTGAGAGATATTCTTGCCGAAAAAAATCTTAATATTTCAGATCTTGACGCTGTAGAAATTAATGAAGCTTTTGCAGTAAAAATACTGGCCTGCAGCCAGGAACTCGGTCTGGATCTTGAGCAGGTTAATATTTTAGGAGGAGCTCTGGCCTACGGTCATCCTTATGGAGCTTCCGGTGCTATAATTTTACTTCATTTATTACAGACTTTAAAAAAGATTAATGGTCAATATGGACTGGCAGCTATGGGAGTTGCCGGAGGACAGGGAGTTGGAACATTAATTAAAAAAATTGGTTAAGGAGAATTCATGTTAATTTATGATAAAGTTTTAGAGTATGCGGAGAAAAATCCAGAAAAAATTGCTTTAATTAATGGTGATAAAAAAATTAAATATAGAGAATTGGCTTTGAAGATTAGAAGTATTTCTTTAAGATTATCTAAAAATTTTTCTCCAGGTGATAAAGTAATTATCAAAGTAAAAAAGCCATTAAAAGCACTCATTAGTCTGTATGGAGCGGCCAGAGCCGGTTTAGTGAGTACTTTAGTTGAGGCTGATTTATCTGCTAAAGAAGAAAAAAACATAGTCGAAAAAGTAAATCCAGAGTCAATAATTGATAGTAGTAGAATTTCCTCTGCTGAAAATATGGAATTAATATCGGAAAAGATTAAAGAAAACAAACAAACATTAGAGGTTAAAAAGAGTGATACATTTTTAGGTGCCCTTAGTTCTGGCAGTACTGGAGCGGTTAAAGTCATTTGGAGGGACCATCAGAGCTGGACCTCTGCCTTTGATATTCAAAAAGAAATATTTTCTTTCAATGAAAACAGTAAATTATTAATTACTGGCTCTGTAGTCTATACAGGTAATTTAAATAATATATTACAGCTTCTTGCAGCAGGAGGACAGGTGGTTTTTGCCAAATCTATATTTCCTAAAAAATGGTTAAAAATTCTTGATGAAAATGAAATCAATGCTCTTTTTATGGTTCCAGCTCATTACCGTATTTTATTAAAAGAAATATCAAAATCTATTAATAAAGTTAAAAGCATAGTAAGTGCCGGTTCAAAAATGGATTTAGAAACTCTTAAAAAACTAAAAAAATTTTTTCCAGAGGCAGAAATATGCGAATTTTATGGAGCAAGTGAACTGAGTTATGTTAGCTATGCTTATTATGATGAATTATTGAAAAATAAAGGAACTGTAGGCCGAGCTTTTCCAGGGGTAGATATTAAAATCAAAAACAATGAAATTTGGGTTAAAAGTCCCTATCTGGCTCCAGATTATCGTCCTGAGGCTTCAGCTAAGGACCTGGGATATTTTGAGGGCCAGTATCTTTATTTATCAGGCCGCAAAGATAATATTATAAATAGGGCTGGGAATAAGGTTAATCCTTATAAAATTGAAACAACTTTAAAAAACTGGAGTAAGATCTCTGAGGCGGCTTTAATTGCTGTAGATGATTTTTTAAAAGACAAACTTTTAATTGCGGCAGTAGTTAAATCAAATCCTGATTTACAGCTGAATGAACTTTATAAATACTGCAGAGAAAATCTCAAAGCTGATTATCAACCTGATAAAATTGTTATGATGCAGGAATTACCTAAAACCAAAAGTGGAAAATTGGATAGAGCAAAACTTTCTACACTTTTAGAGGAGAGTATAATTGATAATTAAACTAATCAGAGCTGTATTAACTCTTCTATCCCAGATATTAACACAGAGAGTTTTGTCAGCTAAAATTTTAAAACAAAACTAAATATTTTATAAAAAATGATTGAGTACAGAATAAATATAATAGAAGTGACTTATTAGCTTTGTTAATAGAACTTAATGAGTAACTAAAATAAACTGCTTCTGTAAACACGATGTTTACAGCCGACTGCAGTGCAGGAAGCACTGATCAGGAGGAAAAAACAGTTTATTTTAGTTATGAATTTTAGTTCTTTTTAAAAGATGATTTGGAAAGATATTATATTTATTCTGTACTCAATCTTAACTTATCAAAAAATTAACGTAAGTTTTGAAATTTTAGCTTGACAAAAGCTCCAAAATATCATATACTATCACCTGTGTTAAGTAAATTAACTTTACAGGTGATTTTATTGCTAAAGAAAACAATTAAAATAACAATGCTCTTTGACTTTTATGGATCTCTGCTGACCGAAAAACAGCAGCAGATTATTAAAAGTTACTTCTACGATGATTTATCACTTTCCGAGATTGCTGATAATATAGGCATCAGTCGGCAGGGAGTTTATGATCATCTGCACAGAAGTGAGGAAAACCTCGAATCCTATGAGGCTGAATTAGGACTTTTAAGAAAGTACAATAAAATAAGAAAAAATATAAACGACTTAGAAAATATGATGACAGCTAAGGGCATCTTAGCTGAAGATCAAAATGAAGATTTACGCAAAAAACTGGAATCGATTAAATCGATCCTCTAGAGGAGGTATATTATGATTTTTTCCAATCTGGCTGAAAAACTGCAGGATACCTTTGATAAATTAAAAGGAAAAGGTAAACTGACAGAAAAAGATGTTAAGGCTGCTTTAAAAGAGGTTAAAATGGCACTTCTTGAGGCAGATGTTAACTATAAAGTTGTAAAAGACTTTATTTCTAAAATTGAAGAGAGAGCTGTTGGGAAGGAAGTTATGGATAGTTTAACTCCCGGCCAGCAGGTTATTAAAATTGTAAATGAAGAAATGCAGGAGCTTATGGGTGGCAGCAAAGAAGATATTGCTATCTCACCTAAACCACCAACAATTATAATGATGGTTGGTCTGCAGGGTTCTGGTAAAACAACCAGTGCTGGTAAGCTGGCCCGCAAGTTATCAAAAGATGGCAAGAATCCACTTTTGGTTGCGGCAGATGTTTACCGTCCGGCTGCTATTAGACAGCTTCAGGTTTTAGGTGAAAGACTTGATCTGCCCGTGTTTTCTATGGGAGAAGACAGTGATCCAGTTGATATTGCAAAAGCAAGTATTAACTATGCTTCTTCTCATAACTGTGACACTATTATCCTTGATACAGCAGGACGCCTGCATATAGATCAGGATATGATGGAAGAACTGGAATCTATTAAATCTACAGTTGAACCAGATGAAATTCTGCTTGTTGTTGATGCAATGACAGGTCAGGATGCAGTTAATGTGGCTGAAAACTTTGACCAGCGCCTTGACATAGATGGAATTGTTTTAACTAAAATGGATGGTGATGCCCGTGGTGGTGCTGCTTTATCAATTAAGGCAATCACAGGTAAGCCAATTAAATTTGCAGGTACAGGAGAAAAACTTGCTGATTTAGAAACATTCCATCCTGACAGAATGTCATCTCGTATTTTAGGTATGGGAGATGTTTTAAGCTTAATCGAAAAGGCAGAAAAAAGCATTGATAAAGAAAAAGCTCAGGCCCTGGAAGAAAAGCTGAGAAAAAATGAATTTACTTTAGAAGATTTTATGGAGCAGATGGACCAGGTAAGAAATATGGGTCCAATGGAAGATATTCTGGGTATGATTCCCGGCATGGGTGGAGCCAAACAGCTCAAAAATATGCAGGTTGATGATAAACAGCTTGATTATATTGAGGCTATCATTTCGTCAATGACTCAAGAAGAGCGCAGAGATCCAGAAGTAATTAATGGTTCCCGCCGGAAGAGAATTGCTCAGGGAAGCGGAACCAGTATTCAGGAAGTAAATCGCCTTCTAAAACAGTTCAGACAGACTAAAAAGATGATGAAACAGTTAAACAGCAGTAAATTGAAAAAAGGTGGAGGCTTTAATCTACCATTTTTCAATTAAGATAAATTTTGTAATTTTTATTATCAATGGAGGGAGGTGTTTGATAGATGGCAGTTAAGATTCGTTTAAAAAGAGTTGGAAGTAAGCGTAATGCATCATACCGAGTTATTGTTTCTGATTCTAAGAGAGCCCCACAGGGTTATTTTGTTGAGGAATTAGGTTTCTTTGATCCTACAACTGAGCCAGAAACATATAATATTGATGAAGAAAAAGCACTCAAGTGGTTAAATAATGGTGCAAAGCCTTCAGATACAGTTAAGACTTTATTAAAAAAGTCAGGTGTTATGGCTAAGTTTCACGGTAATGAGTAATTAAAAGGAGGTTTTCTCCATGGAAGAACTTATAAAGTTTATTGCCGAATCAATTGTAGACAATCCTTCTGAAGTTACAGTTAATAGGATTGAAGATAATAATTCTATTACTGTAGAACTTTCTGTTGCAGATGAAGATATGGGTAAGGTCATTGGAAAAAGAGGCCGAATTGCTAAAGCAATTAGAACCGTTGTTAATGCTGCAGCAGCCAAAGAAGGAACAAAGGTAAAGGTTGATATTAAATAATTTTTCAGGCTGGTGAAATAATTGAGTGATAATTATTTAGAAATTGGAAAAATAACTCGTTTTCAGGGAAATAAAGGTGAGGTCCGTGTCAAAGCCACTACTGATATCCCTGAGCGTTTTCTCGATTTAGATACTGTTTTTCTAAAAAGAAGAGAAGAGCTTAAAGAGCTGGAAATCGAATATATTCGTTTCCATAAACAATTTGTAATAATTAAGTTTTTTGATGTCAATTCTATTGACGAAGCAGAAGAACTTAAAAATTATCAGGTTTTAATTGAGGAGTCTGAAAAATATTTACTTCCAGAAGATAACTATTATGTCAGTGAATTAATAGACTGTGAAGTTTATTTAGAATCTGGCAGATATCTCGGGAAATTAACAGATGTAGTTGATACTTCAGGTACAGATATTTTTCTGGTTAAAGGCCAGGATAAGGAATATATGTTACCTGCCAGTCGTGAAATGATTATAGAAATTGATCTTGAGAACAAAAAAATTATTGTTGATCCAATTCCAGGAATCTTAGATCTTTAGGAGCTGAATTTATGTTTTTTGATATTTTAACTCTTTTTCCCGAAATGTTTGCGGGACCTTTTAGTGAGAGTATTTTAAAAAGAGCCAGAGAAAAAGATTTGATAGATATTAAAACAGTTAATATCCGTGATTTTGCCGAAGATAAACATCATACAACAGATGAGCCGCCATATGGTGGAGGAGCTGGAATGGTGATGAAGGCAGAACCGATCTTTAAAGCCTGGCAGGATACTCAAAACAAAAGGGGAGTTAAGTCTAAAACAATTTTAATGAGTCCTCAGGGTAAGGAGTTGACTCAGGATTTGGTTAAAGATTTAAGCGGGGAAGAAGGTTTAACAATAATCTGCGGCCGTTATGAGGGTGTGGATGAGAGAGTAAGAAAGACTATTGTTGACGAAGAAATTTCCATTGGTGATTATGTACTTACTGGTGGAGAACTGCCGGCAATGGTGCTTGTAGACTCTATTTCCAGACTTTTAACTGGTGTGCTAGGTGATGAGGATTCTTCTAAAAAGGATTCATTTTATAATGGACTTTTAGAACATCCACATTATACCAGGCCCCGAGAGTTTAATGGACTTAAGGTCCCTGATGTTTTACTCAGCGGTAATCATCAGCTGATTGAGCGCTGGCGAAAAAAAGAATCTTTAAAAAGAACTCTTTTGAGAAGAGAAGACTTACTGGAAGATAAAAATCTTAGTAAAGAAGAAAAAGAATTACTTAAAGAAATAAAGCTGGAACTAAAGGGTGAAGTTGATGAGTAAAATTGAGGCAGATGTCTATCTGGGATTGGTTCATAATCCTATTTATAATAAACTGGGCGAAGTTATAACAACAACTGTAACAAACTACGACCTACATGATATATCACGAGCTGCAAAAACTTATGATATTAAAAAATACTATATAATAAACAATTTAAAATCACAGCAGGAACTGGTAGGGAGAGTTAAAGACTACTGGACAGGTGGTAGAGGGGCTGATTATGTATATAATCGTCATCAGGCCTTTTCTGTACTTGAAATTGCCTCTGAATTAGAGGAAGTTACAGCAGAAATTAAAGAAGAAACAGGTCAAAAACCTCTACTGATTGCTACTGATGCTCGCGAATATCCCAATACAATATCCTATAAAGATATGCGCAAAGAATTAAAACAAATTGATCGTCCTTTTTTAATTATTTATGGTACAGGTTATGGCTTAACTAAAGAGATGGTTGCTGACTGTGATTATATACTCTATCCAATCTGGGGTAGAGGCGATTTTAATCACCTTTCAGTCAGAAGTGCTGCTTCAATAATTATGGACCGCTTATTAGCTGATCCCTGGTGGGAAGCATAAATTTAAATATTTTTTGAGAGGAGGTTTATAGATGAACATTATCAATGAAATAGAAAAAGAACAAATTCGTGATGATATCCCCGAATTTGCTGTTGGAGATACATTAGATCTTAAAGTTTTAATCTCTGAGGGTGGAAAAGAAAGACTGCAGCCATTTAGAGGTGTTGTAATCAGAAGAAATGGTGGTGGTCTGAATGAGACTTTCACTATCCGTAAAATTGCTCACGGTGTAGGAGTGGAAAGAACTTTCCCACTACATAGTACTAAGTTAGATGCTATTGATGTAGTTCGCCGTGGTGATGTTAGAAGATCTCGCCTTTATTATCTGCGCAGTAGAAGAGGTAAGGCTTCCAGAATTAAAGAAAAAAGAGAAGAAAGAAGAGAAGAAATTAAATAATTACTTGATTTTAAGGTGGGGTCTTTCTCCACCTTTTTTCAATATATATGGATAGTTTTTATTAGTTTAAATACAGTTTCAGAAAAATGTTTTAAGGAGTTTTTAAAATGATACAGTGGTATCCCGGCCATATGGCCAAAGCAAAGAGAATTTTAAAAGATGATTTGAAATTAGTTGATATAGTAATTGAGGTTGCTGATGCAAGAGTTCCGCTAAGCAGTCAGAATCCTGACTTAAGAAAGCTGATCAATGAGCAGACTAAAGTTACTGTTTTAAATAAAAAAGATCTGGCTGACCCAGAATATAATAAAAAGTGGATTCAATACTTTGAAAATAAAACAGATGAGGATGCAGTTCTGCTCAATTCTCTGACCGGAGAGGGTGTCAGTGAATTAAAAAGTATTTTAAATAATACTTATGATCGAATTGCTGCCAAACTTTCAAAAAAAGGAAGAAATCCCCGGCGACTGAGGGCAATGATTATTGGTATTCCCAATGTTGGTAAGTCTGCTCTGATTAATCTGCTGGCCGGTTCTAATATAACTACTATTGGTAATAAACCAGGAGTAACCAGGGGCAGACAGTGGGTTAATGTCAGTAAAAAGATCAGACTGCTTGATACACCCGGTATTTTATGGCCAAAATTTTCGGATGAAGATAAAGCCTACAAATTAGCCTTAACCGGTGCTGTTGATAATGATATTTTTGATGCAGAACTTGCTGCTTATAAATTAATAAAATTCATTGTAGAGATTGATGAAGATATATTATTAGATGCTTATGATCTGGATTATTTAGAAGCACATTCCTATGATATTCTGGCTGATATAGGCCGTAAAAGAGGGTGTCTGATGACCGGTGGTAAGGTTGACCGCAACCGGGCAGCCGGTATAGTAATTAATGATTTTCGTGATGGTAAGCTGGGACAGATTACTCTGGAAAAGCCAGCAGAGGCAGCTGAAATAAAGGTGGAAGTAGAAGATGAGTGAAAATAGTAATTTAGATTTGGAGAAGTTCAGTCAGCTGACAATTAAGGAAGTTAAGGCATTTGCTGCTGAGCTTGAAGTTGATGAGCAGCTTCCAAAAATTATTGAAATTTTGAATCAGGATTCCCGCAAAGGTGTTCAAAAAATTGCAGCCAGACTGCAGCGTAAAATTGCAAAAGAAGAAGCTGTAAAAGAAAAGTGGAATCAGATGAATCAGCTGGAAGCAGAACTTTACAAAGAGGGTTATCAGCTTATAGTTGGTCTGGATGAGGCTGGTAGAGGTCCCCTTGCAGGTCCGGTAGTCGCTGCTGCAGTTGTACTGAATCCCGAGCAAAAAATTTATGGACTCGATGATTCTAAAAAATTATCCCGTCAGAAAAGAGAAAAAATATTTTCTGAAATAAAAGCTAAAGCAGAGGTTGGAGTCGGACGGGCAACAAGCAGTGAAATAGATAAATACAATATTCGAGAAGCTACCTTTGTAGCGATGAAGAGGGCAGTTAAGGATCTGCTGCCGAACTTAAAAAATAATCCTGATATTTTACTGGTAGATGGCAATACAGTTATTCCAGACTTAACTGTTGAGCAGCAGTCAGTAATTGATGGTGATGCAAAGGTTAATGCTATTGCTGCTGCTTCGATAATTGCCAAAGTGACCAGAGATAGCATTATTTTTGATTATGCCGAAAAATATCCTCAGTATAATTTTAAAGCAAACAAAGGCTATGGAACTGCAGAACATATAGCAGCCCTTGAAAAGTATGGTTCTTCTCCAATTCACCGCAAATCATTTGGTAGAGTTCCTGAATAATAATATTCCGATTAAATTATTATCAATTTAAGATATTATCAATTTTTAAATTTTAAATATTTATTTTGTAAAATATAAAATTATAAGCTCTTTGAAAGGAGATAAGAAAATGGATACTAAAAAATTAGCTCGCGGAGCTGCAATTACTGCTCTCTATGTTGTGATTACATATTTTTTGGCTCCTGTCAGTTTTGGGCCAATTCAATTTAGAGCAGCTGAAGCTTTAACAGTGCTGCCTATTTTATTTCCAGAAGCAATACCTGCTCTATTTCTAGGTGTACTGCTGGCTAATATTATTGGGGGTCTGGGATTAGTTGATATTGTTGGGGGTAGTCTGGTTACCCTGTTGGCTGCCTATGTTACATATAAGAATAGGGACAATGTTTTTGCTTATTTAAGCCCTATTTTATTTAATGCATTTTTAATCAGTATTTATCTGCATATTTTATTTGGTCTTCCTTACTGGCTGAATGTTATTCAAATTGGACTGAGTGAAGCAGCAGTTGTTCTTATTTTAGGTGTACCTTTAATTAAATACCTAAAAAAGCATTATAATTAAAGAAGCATTTCTGATTTTTCTGCATACCAGCGGAAATCGACTGCTTCAATTAAGTCTGATTTTTTAATCTCCTCGTTTTTATTTAAATCAGCTATAGTTCGGGCCACCCGCATCAATCGGATATAGCCTCGAACACTTAATTTAAGTTGTTCATAGGCCTGGTTTAATACTTTTTGACTGCTGCTTTCTAAGCGGCAGTATTTTTCTATATCTTTTAACTGCAGCTGAGCATTATTTTTAAGGTCTGTATTTTTGTATCTTTCTGCCTGCATTCTGCGGGCTTTTTTTATTTTTTTTCTATAATCAATATTTTCAAGTCCGGATTCTTTATAAAATATTTCATCTTTTTTTAATGGTAAAACCTCAATCTGCAGATCTATTCTATCTTTTAAGGGGCCGGATAATTTCTGCTGATAGCGGACAATATCTCTTTCTGAACACTTACATTCTCTATCTTTAACACCTGCAAAGCCGCAGGGGCAGGGATTCATTGCAGCAATAAATTGAAAATCTGCTGGAAAGTAATAACTTCCCTGCTGGCGGACAATTTTGATCTTCTTTTTCTCCAGCGGTTCTCTTAAATTTGCCAGCACACTATTTTTAAATTCCGGCAGTTCATCTAAAAAAAGCACTCCGTTGTGGGCCAGAGAAATTTCTCCCGGCACTGGAATATGTCCACCACCAATTAAGGCAGCAGCAGTAATAGAATGGTGGGGAGCAATAAAGGGGCGGTACTTCTTTTTGAGATTGAGCTCATTTAAATTATTATTAATGCTGTAAATAGAGGCGGTTTCCAGCAGCTCCTTTTTGTTCAGAGGAGCAAGCAGTTTAACTATTGATTCGGCCAGTACAGTTTTTCCACAGCCCGGTGGGCCAATTAAAAGTAAGTTATGAGCTCCGGCTGCTGCAGTAACTACTGCTTTTTTAGCATTTTTTTGACCTCTGATCTCAGAAATATCGGGATAATTTTGGTTAATCTCAGAGTCAAAGCCAGGTTTAGAACAATTTTCTGTATTTTTATATTCCAAATCAGCTATTTCTCTTAAATGTTCCAGTAAATAGGAATCTAAATTTTTTACTAAAGAGGATTCCGCCTGATTTGCAGCTGGTAAGATGGCTTTTTGAAAACTATTTTCCTCTGCTGCCAGAAGCATTGATAAAACTCCTTTAACATGATTGATATTTCCATTTAAATTTAATTCTCCTGCAAAAAATTTTTGATTTTTGTTTTTAATCTTTATCTGACCAGAACATTCCAGTAATACTGCTGCAATCGCCAGATCAAAATGAGAGCCATATTTATTAATATTTCCAGGAGCCAGATTTACAGTTATTTTTTTAACCGGCCACTCAAAACCTGAATTTATTATTGCAGAGCGAACCCTTTTGGCAGACTCTCTGACAGTTTTTCCTGCCAGTCCAACAATATTAAAGCCCGGTAAACCTCTTGAAATATCTACTTCAACCTTTACTATTTCTGCTCTAACTCCATGAATAACAGCTGAATATAAATATGAATACATATCATTCTCCTTTCAAAATAATAAAGCTATGTTGGAAAATTTTTAAAATAGTTAATCTATGATATTTTTGAAATGTTTAAGTTTATCAATTTTTCTGGCAGCTGGATCAATTTTTAGGGCGATTAGATCAAAGCGAATTGAGCTCAGGTGAATATTTTTTTCAGCAAAATAAAAGATTGCTGCCCGCCTCATATTATGAATTTGTCTGTAATAAAGAGAATGAGCCAGCTCAATATAATTTTCAGAGCTTCTGCTTTTAACTTCAATAAAAATTGTGTAGTTATCTTTAGCAGCAATTATATCTATTTCTCCAAATTTATTTCTATAATTTCTTTCAATAATATAATAACCTTCCTTTCTCAGATATTTCACAGCAATTTCTTCTCCAATTTCGCCAATTCTGTTGTGTAGAGCCATTAAAATACCTCCTTTTATAGAATATATTATATAATTATGTAAATAAATAGAAAATCCTTCTTTTTTCTTAAAGTTTTTTATAATTAAAGCTTTTAAACTCGTTCATTTAAAAATTCAGTATTTAATTAAATTGAGAACTGAAATTTAAAAAGGCTAAAAAAATATTTTTTCAGATTATTTAGTATAAATTAAAGGACTTTTAATAAATTAGGAGAATTAAAATAATAGAAAAGAAAATAAAGTTCTCTTTTTAGGTGCTTCTAGTTATTAGAAGATAATAGGGAATCAGGTGAAATTCCTGAACGGGTCCGCCACTGTTAGTCAGTAGGCCGATTAATACCACTCATTTATTAATTATATGGGGAAGGTTAATCGGTAAAGCTGTAGAGTCAGGAGACCTGCCTAAAAGGATAACAGCCATCTTCGAGACAGGAATGGTTGTGGGCTATTATCTATATTTAGACACCCTCAATTTATAACCTGGGTGTCATTTTGTTATTTTATGGCCTAATTTTGTCCAGGGTGGCTGTGAGCAGACAAAAACAAGGAGGAGTTAATTATGTTAAAGAAAACAGTTTTAGTCATGCTTACAGCACTTTTAATTTTTTGGGTGCCGGTAAGTGCTCAGGAAGAAGTTATGGAATTGGATGAGGTAGTTGTAACAGC
>JBKHDA010000055.1:0-12818 GCA_046541575.1 Halanaerobium sp.
ATAACTGAATAAAATCAACATATATTTTTTCATTATTTATCCCTCACAAATTTAACACTTTATTTTAAATAAAAATATCAAGTCCAATCAGCGGCCAGTAAAATCTGGCAACTATAATATAGATTATCCAGCCTATCACCTTCAGCAGAAGTCCCCATTTTAGAGCATCCCTGATCTCATAATAACCGGAGGAAAAAGCAATTGCATTTGGTGGTGTTCCCATAGGCAGCAGAAAAGCAAGTCCACCTGATAAAGCTACTGATAAAGTAAGCAGAATAGGATTTAAACTATAAGCTTCAGCAGCACTAAAAGCTAAAGGTAGGATAACTGCAACAGAAGCTATATTGCTTACCCCCTCTGTTAAAATAGAGGTAAACACTGCCAGCAGAAAAATAAATAAAATTGGAGCCAGCTCAATTTGAGAAAAGAATCTTTCTGCCATCCAGTCTGTAACTCCAGTTTCCACCAGAGAAGAAGCAACCACTATCGCTCCTCCATACATTAAAATTACACCCCAGTTAACATACTCCTCAACTTCTTTCCAACTCACTACCTTAAAAGCAACAATTAAAACTCCACCGAGAATTGCTGTAACAGCAATATTAATTAAATTCGATAAAAAGAGCCAGCTAAAAACTACAGCTCCTAAAATAACAATTAATCTTTTTTCTGAAGCAGATAAATTACCCTTTGCCTCTGATTTTGCCTTCAATTTTTTGAGAGAACGGGATGTATCATTGATATCAATATCAGCAAATTTAGTAATTATCAGAGCAAAAACAATTAAAAGTAGAAAAGGAAGCGGCCAGCTGTATTTAATCCATTCAAAAAAGCCAATAGTAATTCCATAATGTTTTTCTAAAAGTCCCACTGCCAGCAGATTGCGGGCACCACCAAGATAGGTTGTAATCCCCCCGATAACTGTTCCCCAGGCCATTGTTAAAAATAAGAGCTTTCCATAATTGCTCTCTAAGGGTCTTAAGTCAAGACTGACTGCAATCTCTAAAACTATCGGAAAAAGCAGAGCAGCTACAGCATGTTCGGGCATAATTAAAGATAAAAAAGCTGCTGTAAAAAGTATTCCATATAAAAGTTTAATCGGACTGTTACCGCTGAAAGAGATTATTTTGAAAGCTAATCTGGAACCAAGCCCGGTCTGATAAAGTCCTGATGCCAGGATCAGCGCCCCCAGAATAAAAAATATTGCCTTAGAACCAAAAAGAGAAAAAGTATACTCAATACTCATTACATTTAACAGAGGCAGTAAGGCAATTCCAAGCAGTGAAGTCACTGATAAAGGCAGAACATGGGTAACCCAGAAGCTTAAAACCAGCACAAAAACTGCCAGAGCCCGCTGCCCCTCCGGATTTAGACCGACCAGAGGCGGCATTGTTAAAAGTATTATAAAGAAAATTATTCCGATGTATTTAATTATTTCTTTAAAGTATTTTGACATAAAACCATTCCTTTATATTTGTGGATAAATTCTTTATAACCAGGTACAAAACGGTCGTTTTGTACCTGGTACCAAAAGAAAAAGATAAAAATAAAACCTCTCCTTTTTTCGAGCGGGAGAGGCTTATAAAAGCTGCTATTTTGCTATTTTTCTTTCTAATTTATATAACTCTTTTTCATTTTCTATCTGTTTACGGGCATAATAGGACATATCAGATTCGATGTTATCAAGCTGGGTTCTAGTTTCTGTTCTATATTCATTTAAGCCACCAACCTGATCAAATGTTGCATTAGCCCTTTTTTCTATTCGGGCCAGTGTTTCATTTGTTTCATTTCTGAACTTATTAAATTCACCTCTAAAGTTTGAAAGATTGACTTCCAGAGCATCAACTCGAGAATCCAATTTATCAAATTTAGAATCCAGAGTGTCAACTTTGGTATCCAATCGGTCAAATTTAGAATCCAAATCTTCAATTTTAGAAAGGATCATTTTTAAAGCCTTATCTTCAGCCACCTCATTTTCGCCCTCCTCTCTTCCTTTTCTCCCTAAATTTTAAAATCTATATAAATTTATTATTTGCTAGCTTAATTATATTACTCAGAAACTTATTTAGCAAGCAAATTTACCAATTAAACAAATATTTTAAGTTGATTTTCGCTCAAAGATTTTTTCAATGTAAGCTCTATACTCACTGTATTTTTCATCATATTTTTTTAGATATTTTTTTCTAGGAGTAATTTCCTTTCTCACTTTCAACCGATCAATAAGCTCCTCAAACTCCTCTATTTCTCCCAGAGCTTTTAGAGCAATCATCGCAGTTCCTAAAGAAGGTGCACTCAGTTCTAAATCTAAAATATTAACTTCTCGATTTAAAATATCTGCCAGCAGCTGAGGCCAGATACTGCTTTTACTGCCACCACCTATCAGATTAATTTTAGTATTTTGTGAACCTTTGAGCTCCATTGCTTCTAAATTATGCTTTAAGGAAAAACTGACTCCTTCTAAAACTGATTTCAGCATTTCGATAAGATCTGTTTCTGTACCTAAATTAAGAAAAATACCATTTTTATTTTCAACTTTAATCGGACTTCGTTCACCATTTAAATAAGGAATGAAAATTGTACTGCCAACTTCAGCCAATCTCTTTTCTAATTTTTTTTCCACTTCCTTATAATCAGCTGCAGCAAGATTATCTATATCTAAAATGTTTTTTAAAAACCAGTCATAAGCCTGACCAGCATTTAAAACTGCTCCTGCAGTAATATAATTTTTCCCATCAAAATTTTTTAAAGAAAAAAGATTCCTGTTTGCAGAAATATTTTTAGAAGGAGCAGCAAGCCAGCCGGTTGTTCCTAAATAACAGTAAACATCTCCTTCTGAGCGGGCCCCAGCCCCCAGGGTAGAGGCACCAACATCACCTGCTCCATTAACAATGGGAATTCCCTCCGGTAAATTCAATTGAGCTGCTGCTTCTGAACTAACTCGGCCAATAATACTGTCTCCCCTTTTTATCTGGGGTAAATAATCTTCCTCTATATCTAAATCATTTATCAGCTCTTGATTTAATTCACCATTTCTAAAATCCAGAAAACCGGTAGTAGAAGCATTAGTATAATCACAGTAATTTTTGCCGCAGAGTTTGAAATTTAAATAATCTTTAGAACCTAAAATCAAATGTTTATGTTCTTTAAAAGCCTGAGGCCGGTTCTTTTTTAACCAGAGGTATTTGTTAATCGACATCAGCTGGTCAAAGTTACCTCCACTCATCTGATCCCACTTCTCAGGTCCATATTTATCCAGCAGATAATTATACTCTGCTTCTGCTCTGGCATCAGAATAGAGCAGTACTTCAGTTAAAGGCTCACCTGCTTCATCTAACAGCAGACAGTCCTCCATCTGACCGGTGGCAGCTACAGCGGCAACCTGTTCTTTTTTAATTGAGCTGTTTTCAAACATTTTTTTAGTCAGCTCTTTGATAATCTCCCACCAGTCCTCCGCTTTTTGATACTGCAGGCCCTGATCCTGATAAGTTTTAACTTCTTTTTCTGAAATATATTCTGCCTCCAGCTTATTAGTAAATAAAACCAGCTTAAAAGCTGTTGAACCAAGATCATAAGTTAAGATAAATTCATTTTGAGTCATAATATCACACCTTATTTAAAGCAGTTTTTAGTTCATCTAAAAAATTTGCTGCTGCATCAAAATTCTGATTGATCTTATTTATAAATTCACTTCCTACAATTACACCATCATAATCCAATTTCATAATATTTTTAACATCTTCTGCACTGCTGATTCCAAAGCCAGCTAAGTGAGGTTTTTCTGCCAGCTCAGATTTATATAAAGCAGTTTTTAATTCACGCAGCAGCTCAAGATCAAATTCCTTATCTGCACCTGTTTTGCCGCTGTGAGTAGGACAGTAAAGAAAAGCCTCTTTTCCGGCTTTAAAGCTGTCTATTTTAGCTGCACTATCTAAAATTGGAATCAGATTATAACCACTATCTCTAATTAGATCAAGATTTTTATCTTCCTCTAAGTCTGGAATTATCAAATCTCTTATCCCGGCTTTTTGCCACTGCTGCTGATAATTTTTTGTTAAATATTTTTTTAAATCCTGCCAGTAGCCCATAGCAGCAAGGCGGTTAAATTTATAGTTTTTATTAACCTCTGCTGCAAAATCAAAATAATCAGCAGCCTGAAAACCACGACTGAGAACTTTTTTGTTGGCCTTTCTAATTGTTTTCCCATCTTTTTTGGCATCTGCACTGGGGAAACCAAGCTCCAGAGCATCTACACCATTATCCAGTAAGTAATTTATTAATTTTAAGGAGCTGCTTTTATCCGGATAAAAGGCGGGCAGGAAAGCAACAAGTATTTTTTCGTTATTGCTTTTTTTGTTCATCAAATAATCATTTAATGTTTTATTTACTATTTCTGCTTTCTCCATATTTTCACCTGCTTAATTATTTAGCTTAATTTTTCTTTCTATCCAAACCCTGAAAGACCAGGGCTGCAATAATAATTAATCCTGTTAACATATCTTGAAAATAGTTGGGAACATTGAGTATAGTTAATCCATTTGCAAGTACCCCCATTATTAAAACCCCAACTAAAGTACCCGGTATATTTGGTTCTCCCTGTTTAAATAAGGTCATACCTAAAAATACTGTAGCATAGGCCTGCAGCAGATAGCCACCTCCAGCAGTTGGATGGGCTGAGCCCAGTTTTGAAGCTAAAAGAATTCCGGTCAAAGCACCGAGGACACTGGTTAGAGCAAATGCAAGCAGCTTATTTTTTTCAATTTTAATTCCAGAATAGCGGCTGGCTTTCTCATTTCCTCCAATTGCATAAAGAAAGCGTCCAAACATTGTCTGATTGAAAAGATACCAGAATATCAGGGCTATTATTATCATCACCCAGATTACTATTGGTGCTTTTAAAAATTTGCCCTGACCCCAGATTAAAAATTCATCTGGAATCCCGGAAAATATAATTGTTCCTCCTGAGATCCAGGAAGTTATTCCTTCCAGAAATGTTCCACTTGATAGAGTTGTTATAAAAGATAAAATATTTAACTTTGCGACCAAAAATCCATTAATCAGTCCAAAAATGAAACTTACTAAAAGTACTAGCGGGATAACTAAAAACATTGAAAAATCTCTAACCAGTAAAATTGCCGTTAATATTCCGGCAAAACTTGCAACATTAGCTATTGAAAGATCAAATTCTCCAATTACCATAACTACTGTTGCTCCAACTGCAATAATTGCCAGCAGCGATATCTGTTCGATTATATTTGACCAGTTGCGAACTGTTAAAAAAGTTCCCGGACGTAAAATTGAAAAAACTGCTATAATTATTAAAAGACCAATAATAGTTCCATATTTTTTTAATACTGTCTGCATCAATGAACCCCCTCATAAGCTAATTGAAGAATTCTATCCTGATCAAATTCTTCTTTCTCAAGTATTCCCGTTATCCTGCCTCCACTCATTACAGCCACTCGATCACAGACTCCCATAATTTCCAGAATATCAGAGGAAACAATAATTATTCCACTGGCTTGAGCCAGTTTATTGATTAACTGATAGACCTCTGTTCTGGCTCCTACATCAATGCCAACAGTTGGCTCATCAAAGATAAAAACTTCTGTATCTCTATACAGCCATTTGGAAATAACTACTTTTTGCTGATTACCCCCACTTAAATATTTTACCGGCTGCTTAATTGAAGGGGTTTTGATATCCAGTTTTTCCACCTGCTTTTTGCTTTCGCGGACTTCCTTTTTTTGATCAAGCTTATTCAGCATTTTATACTTCACAAAATATTTTAAATTGGGCAGAGTTATATTTTCTTTTAAATCAAAATTTAAAACAAGTCCTTCAGAACGCCTGTCTTCCGGGATTAAAGCCAGTCCCTGATCGATCATCTGAGCCGGATTTTGAGGCACAATTTCCTTATTATTTAAAATAACTTTACCGCTTTTTATATCTCTTAAAGCAAAAAGGGATTCCATCAATTCTGTTCTCCCCGCTCCAACCAGGCCAAAAAACCCAAGAATCTCATTTTTTTTAACTTCCAGATTAATATTACTGAAAGCATTACCACTTAAATTTTTAAGTTCAAGCACTTTTTCTTTTTTAACTGCTTTTTTATCTCTTTTAGGAAACCTGGTTAATGATTTCCTGCCTGTCATGTATTTAATTAGCTCTTCTTTATTCAGTTGATCTACCTTTTTATCAGTTACTTTCTGACCATTCTTTAAAACAGTTACTGTATCAGCGATCTCAAAAACCTCTTCCAGACGGTGAGAAATATAAATAATTGCAATCCCCATTTTCTTAATCCTTCTTAAGTTGCTGAATAATTCTTTGATCTCTTTATCTGTCAGGGCAGCTGTCGGCTCATCCAGAACTAAAAGTCTGGCATCCATCATAAATGCCTTTAAAATTGCAACCAGCCATTTATCTGCTGTAGAAAGCTCTGAAACAGGCTTTTTAAGATCAAATTTAAAATTCAACTTATCTGCCAGTTTAAGAACCTTCTTCTTCATTTTCTTTTTATTGAAAATGAGTTTATCTTTTGGATACTGATAACCAAGCCAGATATTTTCTATTGCATTAAAATAGGGGACTAAATTTACATCCTGGTGAATAAATGCTAATCCCAGCTCTCTGGCATCTGCCGGCTCCTTAATCTCAACTTCTTGATTTTTAAAATAAATGCTGCCGCTATTTTTCTGATAAATCCCGGCAAGTATCTTAATCAATGTGGACTTACCGGCTCCATTTTCCCCGACCAGGGCTCTGATTTCCCCCTCTCTTAGAGAAAAATTGACTTCCTCTAAGGCTTTAACCCCGGGGAAACTTTTATTTAAAGCTTCAATTTTTAAGAGTTCTTCCGCCATTTTTTCACCACCTTTAAAAGGACAGCCCCTTTAGCAGGGGCTGCTCTTAGAATAATTATTCCATAAATTGATCTACATTATCTTCTGTGATAATTTCAGAGGGAGCATAATAAATTTGGTCTGTTAATTCTTCACCCGCAAAAACCATCTTTATTTTCTCAACTAAAACATCTCCCATTGCCGCAAAATCCTGTTTAACTGTAGCTTTAAGTGAAGATCCTTCTTCAATCATTTCTAAAGCCTGAGAGTTACCATCAATACCAACTACAGTAATTTCATCCTGGCGGCCTGCCTGTTTAATTGCCATGGAAGCCCCTATAGCCGGTTCATCCCAGCCAGCCCAGACTCCATCGATCTCCGGATTTGAAAGAAGTATCGACTGCATCGCTTCCATTGCATCTTCTATCGGTCCGGGAACCTCTACATAATGTTCGGCAATTACTTCTATATCATCTCTGGATTCTACCATTGCATCAAAAACAATTTCGCGCTTATGAACTCCTGGATGAGCTGAATGATAAAGTTTTACAATTTTGCCTGATCCAATTTTATTAAATAAATAGGAAGCATTCTGAGCAGCTAAAACATAATTGTTTGAGGTTACATTCATTTCCATTCCTTCAATAAAACCTGCATCACCACCGAAGACCGGAATTCCAGCTTCACTGGCACTGGCAATTTGTTTTTTAAGCTGATTTGGATCTCCCATGCCCATCACAATTGCATCGACTCCCTGAGAAATTACATCATCATAGCGATTTGCCAGCTGATTAAAATCTCCTTTAGTATCAATTATCCGGACATCCCAGCCTTCATTTTCTGCCTTTTCTTCAAATGATCTAATCATCTCATTTGTAGTCACAGACTGCAGATAGGGAGTTAAAACAGCTATTTCTTTTTCCTGAGCAGCAAGTGAGAACGAAGCAGCAAAGACAAGTAGAACAGTTATCACAAAAATTAATTTTTTAGACATAATTACACCCCTTTTTGTTTTTTTAAAAATTTAGCAAGCGAAAGATCAGTAATTAAAATATTGAGCAGAGGACTTTTTAAAGCTGCTAAAACTGCCTGTTTTTTTTCGTTTCCAACTGCAATTCCAATTCTGAATTTAATATTTAAGTATTCTTCTAAAGCTACTGCAATAATTCTATTATTAAATGGCAGTTCAACTATCTTTCCTTCTCTGTCAAAAAAGTTTGAATTAATACTGCCACATAGATTTAATTCCTCAAAAACTTCTAACTCCTCTTTTTTTAAATGTCCTTTAATTAAAGGATGGGCTTCGGTTGCTGTACCAATTCCTAAAAACGCAATATCAATTTTTTTATACAGCTTAATTACTTTATTAATTCTTTTTTCTTTTTTAAAAACTTCTGCTGTCTCCGCATCTTTCAGAAAAGCAGGAGAGTTTAATAAATAATTAATGCCACCTAAATTATCGGCCAGCAGATTAGAGATTTCATTTGCATTGTAAGTTTTACCGGTATCACTTAAAGCTCCAATTAAAGGCACAATTTTAAACTCTTTTTTGGAAATAGGACGGGCTTTTTGAGCAAATTTATAAAGTGTGGTTCCTGCAGAAACACCAAGATATTCGCCCCCTGCCGCAATTCTTGCTAAAAGTTCTAAAGCTTTTTCAGCGGCAGCTTCTTTTCTGTTTTCTAAGGGCTGCTGTGCCGAGAGATCAACTATCAGTAATTCATTTAAATTAAATTTTTCGGCAAGCAAACTTTCCAGATAGGAATTATCATTTGCAGGACTGTCAATTTTAATTTTTACTATCCCTTTTTTGCGGGCTTTTTTTATTAAACGACTTACTTTAGGCCTTGAAATTCCCAGTTTGGAAGCAATTTGACTCTGGTTGAGTTCTTTTTTGTAGTAGAGAATAGATACTTTTGTCATTAATTCTAATTCTTGATCAGAAAACTTCTCCACCTCCTTACAAAATTTCATTAATTGAATTTTTGTTCAATTATATTATATAACCCCGGTTTTTATTTGTCAAAATTTTTGTAAAATTATTATCTCAAGAAAAAAAGCCTTTCCCGCTATTTACAGGAAAGACTTTATTAACGGTTATTAAACTCTCAGTCTCTGCTTTGAGTAAGTTTTAATATTTAATCTGTATCGGAATCTAAAATCAATTCCAATACCAGTTTTACTGCTTCCTCCAGACTCAGCTTTTCGGTATCAATTACCAGATCAGGGTTTTCTGGCTCCTCATAGGGAGCAGAAATCCCGGTGAAGTTTTCAATCTCACCTTTTTTAGCCTTTGCGTAAAGACCTTTAGGGTCGCGCTCAGCACAGACCTCAACACTGGCTTTGACATAGATTTCTTTAAAATTATCTTCCCCTGCAGCCCGGCGGGCGGCTTCTCTGCCAGCACGATAGGGAGAGATAAAGGAAGCTAAGGTAATCAGCCCGGCATCAGCAAAAAGAGCAGCCACCTCACCAATGCGGCGGATGTTTTCTTCCCGATCTGCTGCTGTAAAGCCGAGATCATTATTTAAACCAAAGCGCAGATTGTCACCATCAAGGCGGTAGGAGGCTTTACCACACCGGTAGAGCTCTTTTTCTACCTCAACGGCAATGGTCGATTTACCGGAGCCCGACAGCCCGGTAAACCAGAGCACCATAGCTTTCTGTCCTAAAAGTTCCTCCCGGGCAGCTTTATCAATTTCACCTGAATGCCACTTTATATTATCTACCATGGTCTAAAAATAATCCCCCTGTCCTGGAGTAAGCCCTTGATCTGAGCTGAGACTTCGTCTTCAGAAGTAAACTCCGGAATATGAAGATCAAATTCTAAGTCGGTTGTTACTCTATCTCCCAACCAGACTGTCTCAATCTGCTGTGGGTTAACTGTGGTTTTAATCAGTTCTAAATCAGACTGGGTTAATTCCACTGCTGTTACAACTAAAATTGCTCCTGCATCCAGCATCAGATGAGAGACCTCTGCCAGACGGCGCAGGTGTTCTTCCTTATTCTTTTCATTATCTCCATTTTTAATATCAGCATCAACACCATAGAGCAGGTTACCGATACCCAGGAAGTAGACTATTTTACCATCATTAAAGAGCCTCTTTTCTAAGGCCTTAGCAGTTGGTTTTTTACCAACATCCTCTTCTCCTGTAATTAAGATCAGAGTTGATTTCTGGTTATATTTTTCGGCTCTATCTTCGCGGCTGATCAAAGACTGTTCCCACTTATAGTTACGGCGCATAACCTTTTCTCGAACCCAGCTCTGTTCATCTTTTAGAGCCTCGGAAATAATTCCACCACCGGCAATCTCAAATTCATCTACAATTACAAAGCGGCTGGTTTCTTCAATCTCTCCGGCCAGGTCAAAAGCCATTGCCCGATCAAGTTTAAAAACTACCTCGGCCACATCATGGCGCTCAATTTTTTCTTTGTCTTCATCCTGATTTAAATTGGAAGCATCAATTACACGATTGATTTTTTCCAGGCGGGCCTTAACCTTAGCTGTACCAACCTTTAAGTGATAGACCTTATCCTTGACTAAATCCTGCCGGGCCAGCCAGAAAAGATTGGCCTTAATTCGGGCTGAAACTTCGGGCTCAGCCTCATCAGCGCGAGCAGCAAGTTCACCCCGGGTGATATAAATCTGTTCATCAAGGGTAAAACCTGTTGCCTTACCGACCTTAACCTTGTGCTGTTTATCTTCTGCAAAACCTTCTATCGACTTAACTGTACTCTTTTTACCAGAAGGATAGAAAACGACTTCATCCCCAACATTCATTTCTCCAGCTCCAACTGTACCGGCAACTATTCGGCGGTCATCTCCACCTTTGGTAAATTTATAGACATCCTGAACCGGCATTCTAAAGGGCTTATTGTGGGGTAGAGCTTCATTTTCAAAATCATCCAGCTGTTCTAAAACAGTTCTCCCCTGATACCAGTCCATATTCTCTGATTTATCTGCTACATTATCACCGAGCATGCCGCTGACCGGAATAAAGGTTTCTGCCTCCAGGCCGAGTTCAGCCAAAAAGTCGGTGTATTCAGCCACTATCTTATTATATGTATCCTGATCATAATCAACTAAGTCCATCTTGTTGACCACAACTGCAATCTGTTTGATGCCGAGCATGGAGAGCATATAGCCGTGGCGGCGTGAGTTCTCTTTAACTCCCTCAGAAGCATCAATTACCAGTAAAGCAGCTTCGGCTCTGGCAGCACCGGTTACCATATTTTTTAGAAACTCAATGTGTCCCGGAGCATCAAGGATAATATACTGTCTAAAATCAGTCTGGAAAAAGACGCGGGCTGAATCAATGGTAATCCCCTGTGCCTGTTCATCTTTTAGAGCATCTAAAAGAAAAGCATATTCAAAGGGTTTGGAGTTTTTGCGGCAGGTTTCTTTAACCTGTTCCAACTTTCCTTCAGGCAGGGAATCTGTATCTGCCAGCATTCTCCCGATAATTGTACTTTTTCCGTGATCAACATGTCCTGCAATAACTAAATTTAAATCATTTTCTCCTTTTTTATTCTTCATCATTACCCCCTACATATACCCGTCTTTGCGCAGCTCTTCTAAACCGCCACCATCTTCTTTATCCTGAGCCCTGCCATCACGCTCAGCGATATTGGCAAACTTACCTGTTTTAAGCTCTTCTACTACCTCATCAACTGTGGAGGCTGTAGACTCTATCGGCTCAGTACAGGGAGCACAGCCTAAAGAACGATAGCGTTTACCCTCTCCCTGGTCAAAATAGAGTGAGACCATCGGAATTTTTTCTCGCTGAATATATTCCCAGACATCAAGCTCAGTCCAGTCTAAAAGCGGGTGAATCCGCACATGGGTCCCCGGTGCAAAATCAGTTTTATACTGATCCCAGAACTCAGGCGGCTGATCTCCAATATCCCAGTCATTATTGCGGTCCCGGGGAGAGAAATATCTCTCTTTAGAGCGGGATCCTTCTTCATCAGCCCGAGCACCAACGATGACTCCGGTGTAGGGCTCACGGTTACTGTCCAGCTCGTATTCGTCTTTATTGTGATTGTATCTGTAGCGGCGCCAGTTGCCATTTAAGGTGTTTTTCAGAGCAGCTGTTTTTAAGCGGCCACAGCACTCCAGGTGAGTTGCTCTGCCATTGGGAAAGGTATCCCCAGCTGCCAGTGTTTCTTCATCCTGACCGTAGATCATATCCAGATTCCACTCTTTAGCCAGCTTATCCCGGTGTTCAATCATCTCCGGAATCATATAGCTGGTATCAATATGTACCAGTGGAATTGGAACATGACCAAAAAATGCCTTTCGGGCCAGCCAGAGCATAACCGTTGAGTCCTTACCAACTGACCAGAGCATACAGATATTCTTAAACTCACTGTAGGCTTCGCGTAAAATATGAATACTTCTGCTTTCTAATTTGTCTAAATGATCCAAATTTGACCCTCCTTGGTACCGGTTACTTAGAAAATATTGGTAATTTATTTAAGATTAGTCCAGACCGGTTTTAATAATCAAGCTCAATTTGTCGAATTATATCGAAATATTGAGCTGTAGTTACTTAATTTCAATTAACTAGATTTTATCAAAATAAGGCCGTAAAAACAAGGTCCATTCAAAAAGAGCAGTTCTCTTAAAATCATGAGAACTGCCCTTAATATTACATTTTAAACCTTCAACTAGCTATATTATATGATCTTTAGATATTGTTAACATTTTTCTCTTTTTGTTCAGTTATTAAATTTTTAAACTGATCAATTTTCATATCCAGTTCACTCTGGTCAAGGCTCAGGCGAACAGCTTGATTATGAATTTTCTCAATTGTATAATTCATCTCATCAAATTGATCACTGTGTTTCTTCAGTGTTTTGTTGATATTAAATAATTTAATATCCTGTTCTTCCAGAATGTTTTCCAGCTTATCAAAGCGTTTGTCAATCTGCACAAATTGCTGATCATGTCCGTCAAGCTTACTTTTAATTTTG
>JBKHDA010000056.1:0-12478 GCA_046541575.1 Halanaerobium sp.
TGATTTTCCCTGTTTTAATTTGCTATCAGACTGGTATCGCGATATAATGATGATTAAACAGGATTATCTGGATGCAGTGATAAATAAAGACTATTTTGAAGAATTGAAAAAGCTTGCTGCAGAGCTGGATCTGCAGAATGTAATTAGTAACTTAGAACTTATAGCTGAGAGTGAAGAATATATAGATCGCAATATACGTGCAGAACTTAGTCTGGAAGTCTTATTTTTCAAACTGCGCCAGCCTGATCAAGAATAGATAAATGAGGTGTGTATTTTAATGAAGACGGTAGTTGGAGTTAGTTTTAAAAAAGCCGGAAAAATCTATTATTTTGATCCTGGTGAACTGGAAATAAAAACTGGAGATTATGTAATAGTAGAAACTGCCCGGGGTATAGAATATGCCGAAGTAGTTGTTGGTAAAAAAGAAGTATCAGATGACGAAATAGTGGCGCCTTTAAAAGATGTAATCAGAAAGGCGACTTTAAGAGATAGAGATAAACATGAGAAAAACCTGGAATTGGAAGAAGAAGCCTATGACATTTGTTTAAAGAAAATTGATAAACATGGTCTGCCAATGAAGTTAATTGATGTTGAATATACCTTTGATCACAATAAGATTATCTTTTACTTTACAGCAGATGGCAGAGTTGATTTTAGAGAACTTGTTAAAGATCTGGCATCTGTTTTTAAAACTAGAATTGAGCTCAGACAGATTGGAGTTCGAGACGAGGCCAAAATGCTCGGGGGCCTGGGTCCCTGTGGATTACCAGTTTGCTGTGCAACATTTTTACGTGATTTTCAGCCGATTTCAATTAAAATGGCTAAAAAGCAGGATTTATCACTCAATCCTTCCAAAATATCAGGCCTCTGCGGTCGTTTAATGTGCTGCCTGCGTTATGAAGCTCAGTCATATAAAGCTCTTAAAAGAATGATGCCTAATGTTGGTGAAAAAATTGAGCTAGAGATGGGTAAAGGTAAAGTTGTAGATCGCAACCTTGTTAAGCACACAGTTGAAGTTGATATTGGAACCGAAGAAAATTTAGAAGTAGATGTAGATGAACTGGATGAATATGATCTTAATTGAATGGAAAGGAAGGAAATTTAATGGACCAGGAAATATTAAGCAGCCTTGCCCATTTTCAGGAACAAATCGAGGCACTTTCCCTCCGTTTTCATAAACTTAAAGATATCACTTATAAACTATATCAGGAAAATGAAGAGCTGCAGCGGGAAAACGAAGAACTGAGATCTCTGCTTTTTAAAGACCAGGAAGAAGCAGAGGAAGCTGTGGTTGAAAAAGAAGGATACAGTAATTTAATTCATATTTATGATGAAGGTTATCATGTTTGTCCTTTAAGTTTTGGAGAAAAAAGAAAAGGAGACTGCCTTTTCTGTTTAAATCTGCTGGAAAATCAGGGTAAGGAGAAATAATAATGGAAGAGATTCATTATTTGATTGAGGATGAGCTTGAAATCATACAGGATAACCGCCTATTTAAATTCGGGACTGATTCTGTACTTCTAGCAAATTTTGTGGAACTCCGTCGAGGAGATAAAGTAATTGATTTAGGTACAGGCAGTGGTGTGATTCCACTGCTTTTAGCATATAAAAATAAAGATGTAGAGTTAACAGGGGTTGAAATTCAACCTGAAGCTGCTGAGCTGGCTGAGCGTAATGTAGAGTTTAATCAGCTGCAGGAGCAGATTAAAATTATTAACACAGACCTCTGTCAGCTGGAGTCTCAGCTGGAAGCAGGTTCTTTTGATGTAGTGGTTTCAAACCCGCCCTATCTGCCTGTAGAAGGTGGTAAGATGAAGAAAAATGATTATCTGGCAATTGCCAGACATGAGATTAAGGCAGAACTGGATGATGTTGTGGCTGAGGCTGCTCGCCTTCTAAAATATGGAGGCCATTTTTTTCTTGTCCACAGAGCAGAGCGGCTGACAGAAGTAATAGAAAATCTAGCAGAGTATAACTGTCAGGCAAAAGAACTGCGTTTAGTTCAGGCCCGCCGCGATAAAGAGGCTGACATTTTTCTGCTTAAGGCTAAAAAAGGAGCAGCTCCCGGGCTGAGGGTCAGGCCGGTTCTGATAATGTATCAGGATAACAGCAGTGAATATACAGCTGAATTAAAAGAAATTTATGGTCAGAATTAACAGCCAAATAGCTTTTGATTATAAATAAAAAATTTCAAATTTGAATAAAACATTTGATTATATTATTGAACAGGAGGTTATTTTTTGCAAGCAGCAAAGCTTTATTTATGTGGGACTCCAATCGGCAATTTAGATGATGTGAGCCAGCGGCTGCTGGACACACTAAAAAGAGTTGATCTGATTGCCTGTGAGGATACCCGCAGAAGCCAGAAACTTTTAAATTACTTTTCTATCAAAAAAAAGATGCTCAGCTATCATGAGCACAACGAAAAAGAAAGAAGTAAAGAGTTAATTGGGCTTTTAAAAGAAGGCAAAGATATAGCCCTGGTCAGTGATGCCGGAATGCCCGGGGTCTCAGATCCGGGAGAAATTCTGGTCAAAAAAGCTGTAGATGCCGGGATAGAAGTTATTCCAATTCCTGGGCCAAGTGCCTTCCTGGCAGCTCTGGTTGTTTCCGGACTTGATATTTCTGCTTTCTCCTTTAAAGCATTTATTCCCCGCTCCGGCAAAAAAAGACAGGAGTTTTTGGAAGAACTGGCCCTGGCTCAAGATACAACAGCTTTTTACGAATCTCCCTACAGACTTAAGGATACACTTAAAGATCTCAGTCAGTTCAGTTCAGAAATGGCTGGCCGCCAGGTAGTAGTTGCTCGGGAAATAACAAAAATGCACGAAGAGAAATATTACGGCACAGCAGCTGAGCTGGAAGAAAGACTCAGAGATCAAGAAATTAAAGGGGAAATTGTTGTTGTTGTTGCCGGCCGCAGTCAGGTTGAGGAAGAAAGTGAAGGCTGGGAAAACTTAAGTATTTTAGAGCATCTTGAACTTTTAATTGAGAGTGGAATGACTAAAAAACAGGCAATTAAAAAAGTTGCCAGTCTGAGGGACCTGCCAAAGAGTGATGTTTACAAAGAGGCAGTAGTCATTTCAGTTGATAAAGATAAATTTGAATAATTTTTTTGATAAAATTTGAGAATTATTTATTATATACTTAAGCGAAAATTTAGAGAGGATGATTAATTTTGAGTAAAGACACTTATTATGTAACAACACCAATTTACTATCCAAGTGATAAATTACATATCGGTCATGCCTATACAACTGTGGCCGCTGACACTATTGCCCGCTACAAAAAGATGCAGGGTTTTGACACCATGTTTTTAACCGGTTCTGATGAACACGGCCAGAAAATCGAGCGCAAAGCTCAGGCTGCCGGTAAAGAACCTAAAGAATATGTTGATCAGATTGTAGCTACTTTCAAGGAGCTCTGGGATAAGCTGGATATTGATTATGATTATTTTATCCGCACAACCGAAGAGCGCCACGAAAAAGTAGTGCAGAAAATATTCAAAAAGCTCTATGATAAAGGAGATATTTATAAAGGTAATTATGAAGGCTGGTACTGTACTCCCTGTGAGTCTTTCTGGTCTGAAAGACAGTTGGAAGAGGAAAATGGTGAGAAAGTCTGTCCTGACTGTCACCGCCCTGTAGAATGGGTAGAGGAAGAAAGCTATTTCTTTAAAATGGGAAAATATGCAGACCGTCTTTTAGAACATATAAAAAGCCATCCGGAATTTATTGAGCCGGAATCCCGCCGTAATGAAATGATTAATTTTATCGAAAATGGCCTTGATGATCTAAGTGTCTCCAGAACTACCTTTGACTGGGGAGTTCCGGTGCCAATTGATGAAGACCATGTTATTTATGTCTGGATTGATGCTTTAAGCAATTATATTACAGCAGCTGGTTATGAGACAGATCAGGAGAATTTTGAGCGCTACTGGCCGGCAGATTTACATCTGGTTGGGAAGGATATTCTCCGCTTCCATACCGTAATCTGGCCGACTATTTTGATGGCTCTGGATCTGGAGTTACCGGAACAGGTATTTGGTCACGGCTGGCTTTTAAGTGAAACAGGTAAGATGTCAAAATCAAAGGGTAATGTAGTGGATCCGGTAGTTTTAATTGATGATTTTGGTAAAGATGCAATTCGCTACTACCTGCTGCGGGAAGTAGCTTTCGGTACAGATGGCAAGTATTCTACAGAAGCTCTGATTCAGCGGATTAACTCTGATCTGGCAAATGATCTGGGTAATCTTTTAAATAGAACTGTTTCCATGGTGGAACAGTATTTTGACAGCGAAATTCCAGAACCAGGAGATAAAGAAGCAGTAGACACTGAGTTAATTGATCTGGCTGCTGAAACTAAAAAAGAGATAGAAGCTGAGATGAAAAATCTAAAATATACTGTTGCCTTAGAAAAAATCTGGAACTTTGTCCGCCGCACAAATAAATATATTGATCAGACAACTCCCTGGATTTTAGCCAGAGAGGAAGAAAACCGCGAAAGACTAAAAACAGTACTCTATAATTTACTTGAATCATTAAGAATTACAGCAGTAATGTTAAAACCTTTTCTTACAGAGGCTCCCAATAAGATGGGTGAGCAGCTGGGTCAGCTGGAAGTAATAAAAAATGCTGGCTGGGAAGATACAAACTGGGGAGCTTTAAAAACAGGTGTTAAAGTGTATAATGGTGATCCAATGTTTCCCAGAATAGATTTAGAAGAATATTTTGAAAAAGTGGAAGCTCGCAAAGATGAGGCTGAAGCTGAAAAGCAGGAGGAGGAAAATGATTTGGATTTAGTAGATATCAAAGACAGAATCACTTTTGAAGAATTTATGGATGCAGATATTAGAGTTGCCGAGATTTTAGAGGCAGAAAAAATTGAAGGCAGCAATAAACTCTTTAAATTAATAGTTGATATTGGACTGGAAGAAAGACAACTGGTTGCCGGTATTGCCAAACATTTTAGTGCTGAAGAAGTAATTGGCCGCAAGATTTTAATTGTAGCTAATTTGGAACCTGCAACTATTTTTGGTGTTAAGTCAGAAGGCATGATTCTGGCAGCGTCTGATCCAGAGGGAAACATGGTTTTATCAACAGTAAGTGCTGATATTGCAAATGGAAGTCAGGTAAAATAATTATTTAAATTGGGAGGAATAAACAGTGAAAAATAGAGAAAATATACCTAAAGCAACAATAGAAAGGCTCCCTTTATATTACAGATGTCTTGATAAGATGGATACTTTTGAAGAGATTGAGGTGGTTTCTTCTAAAGATCTGGGGGGGAAACTTGATATTCCATCAACTCAGGTGCGCAAAGACCTTTCTTATTACGGAGAATTTGGGCGTCGTGGTGTTGGTTACAATGTAAATGAACTCAAGAAATCTGTAGGTAAGATTCTGGGTGTAGATCGAATCTGGCCCTCAGTTTTAGTTGGAGCCGGTAATTTGGGCCGAGCACTGGTTAATTACAGAAGTTTTGCTATGATGGGATTTGAAATTTCACATGTGCTGGATAATGATTTAGATAAAATCGGAAATGTAATTAATGAGCGAGAGGTAAAAAGCGTCCAGGAGATGGATAAAATAGTTAAAGAAAATGGCATAAAACTGGGTGTAATTGCTGTACCGACTGATGGAGCTCAAGAAGTTGCTGATAAAATGGTTGAGGCGGGAATTAAAGCTATCTGGAATTTTGCTCCAACAAGACTCTATGTTCCAGATGATGTTGATGTTAAAAATGAAGATCTGGCTGTTGGTATTGTTTCTTTAATCTATAATTTAAACTGGCAGGAAGAAATGGAAGCAGAGGGTGAATAATTCGTGAGGATTGAGACAGCAGTTTTATCCAGCGGGAGTAAGGGTAACTCTACTTATATTAGAGCCGGAGAATATTCAGTCTTGATTGATGCTGGTTTAAGTGGTAAAGGTTTAGAAGAGCGAATGAGTGCTCTGGATCTTGATCCTGCAGAATTAAATGCTCTGCTGATTACTCATGAACATAAGGATCATATAAAAGGTATTGGTATTTTGTCTCGACGCTATGATTTGCCAATCTATGCTAATGACGGCACCTGGGAAGCTGCTGAAGCTGAGCTTGGTAAAATCAAAGCCGAAAACCGTAGAGTTTTTACAGGGGACTTTATAGTCGGGGAACTAAAATTTTCTCCTTATACAATTTCACATGATGCATCTCAGCCGGTTGGCTATGTCTGCCTGGCTGGAGATAAAAAGATTGTGCTGGCAACAGATACCGGAGTAATGAATGAACAGATAGTCAATAAAATAAGGGGAGCTGATTTTTTTGTCCTTGAATCTAATCATGATTTAGAGATGCTGATGACTGGCAAATACCCCTATTTTTTAAAAAATAGGATTAAAGGCAGTGAAGGACATCTTTCTAATGATGATACAGCTGCTCTGCTGCCTGGATTAATTAAAGATAATTTTCCTACTGTTGTTCTGGCCCATTTAAGTGAGGAAAACAATAATCCGAAGGTAGCTTATATAACTGTTAATAATGCTCTCAAAGAGGCAGGTCTGGAAGTTGGAAAAGATCTGCGAATGGGATGTGCAGCTCAAAATAAAACAACTCCTCTTTTTAGAGTAGATCAAAAAGAAAAAACAGAGGAATCATTTTAAAAATGAATATAAATATTATAACAGTTGGTAGTTTGAAGTCTTCTTTTTTAGAACCAGGAATTGAAGAATTTAAAAAACGCCTGGTGCGATACTGTGATCTGAAAATAATTGAAGTAGATGATGAAACAGTGCCTAAAAATCCTTCAACAAAAGAAGTTGAAGCTCTGCAGGCACTGGAAGGTGAGAGAATAATTAAAAAAATTCCGGAAAGAAGTTATGTTTTTGCTCTTGATGTTAAAGGCAAACCGATGACTTCTAAAGGTTTTGCAAAATCACTGAATAACCTGCAGCTTAGAGGATACAGTTCCTTTAGCTTTATAATTGGTGGAGCAACAGGATTAAGTGATTTGGTGCTGCAGCAGGCAGATTATCAATTTTCGCTCTCCCATATGACTTTTACCCACCAGATGATCCGTTTAATTCTTCTGGAACAAATTTATAGGGCTTTTAAGATTAATAATAATGAGCCCTATCATTTATAATTGTATATATATATTTAGGTACCTGGTACAAAACCTTCGTTTTGTACCAGGTACAAGTGATTAAAAGAACAAAGTTTATTTTCTTGAATAAAATTCTATTACAAGCTGCTCATTAATTTCGATTGGAATTTCTTCTATTTCTATCTCTGAAACAAGCTTTGACTCAAAATTGTCATAATCTCTCTCAAGATAGCTTAACTGACCTAAATGTCTATCCAGAAAATTATCTTTAAATAAATTATTTTTTCTGTATTTATTTCTTAGAGTAATCTTATCTCCAATCTTAAGCTGATAGGATGGTATATCTATTTTTTTGCCATTGACTAAAATATGTCCGTGGACAACCATCTGTCTGGCCTGTCTGATAGAGCGCGCAAAACCTGTTCTGTAAACCAGATTATCAAGTCTTTTTTCTAATTTTTTTATCAAATTATCACCGGTTACCCCGCCTTCTTGAGCGGCTTTTTTTACATAACGGCTAAATTTTTTCTCCATCAAACCATAATATGCTTTCAGACGCTGTTTTTCCAGCAGCTGCTGTCCGTAATTTGATAACTTTTTATTTGCTCTATTAAATGTTCCATCTGCTCTTTTCATTGCCTTTGGATGTCCATAAATATTAACACCCAGTCTTCTTGATTCTTTAAATCTTGGACCTCTTTTTCTGGCCAATTTAAATTTTCCTCCTTATTAATAACGATTAGCCGCGGTTATTAATCCAAAGTAATGTTATCAAGTTTGTGGCAGAATATATAGTTCCTGTTTAACAATTTTTAAATTAAACTAAAAACTAAAACTAAAATTTAATCTTTTTGATAATTTTAGAGTAAAACAATTTACAAACTAAGGCCTGATGTAATATAATAAAAGATAGAAGATTAACAAAAATTTGTTATTAAAAAACTAAGCTAATTAATTTTTCTAAATAAATCGGTTGTATTTATAGAGGAGTGTCAATTTTGAATTGTAAAATTTGTGGCAGCAGCAGACTGGAGTTGTTGGATATACAAAATAAATATTATTATTGTAAGGATTGTGAGGTAATTTTTATTGACCCGGAAGAAATTGTAGATCCAGATCAGGAAAAGCAGAGATATGAAGGGCATGATAATAATCATCAAAATGAAGGGTATGTTTCGATGTTTGAAAATTTTATCAAGCAGCTTATTGAGCCCTACATAAATATAGAAAATATAAATGATGTATTGGATTTTGGATGTGGTCCAGGTCCTGTTTTAGCTGATCTTTTAGAGTCTAAAAAGCTTGATGTTGACCGGTATGACCCGTATTTTTTTCCGGAAAAGATTTTTAAGGATAAAAAATATGATTTGATTACATCAACAGAGGTTTTTGAGCATTTTTCGGATCCAGTTAAAGAGATGCAATTATTAAGCTCTCACCTGAAGGAAAATTCATATTTAGCTTTAATGACTTCTTTTCATCCTGGCCCGGAAGAGTTTGAAGACTGGTGGTATAAATGGGATTCCACCCATATTGTATTTTATAACCTAAAAACTTTTGAAAAATTAGCTTTAGATTTTGGGTTTGAAATAATTTATACTGATCGAGAGAAATATATTCTTTTAAAATCTTAGAGGGGGAGAGGCTCTTGAAAAAAGTTGCAGTATTGATGATATTTAGTCTTGCTTTGTTTTTATCTTTGACAGCAGTAAATGCTGAAGAAAATAATGTCTGGGAAAAAGCCAGGGAAGAAGGTATTCAATTTCGCGCTGTGGGAAATGAACCAGGCTGGCTGATTGAAGTAAGAGATGACCAGAAAATTAAATTCGTTAATGATTATGGGGATTTAGAGATTAAAGCCCCGGTAGATGACCTCTGGCTTGGTCCGGCAGGAGAAGATAAAATTTATTATGTAGAAAATGATGTTGTTCAGTTTCAGGTTGTTATAATGAAAAAAAGTTATGAGGACAGCATGAGCGGCAAGAAATTCCCATATCAGGTAAGAGTAGTCTTTCCAAATAAAAGCTATGTGGGTGGCGGAAGACTTCTAAATCCGCTGGAAGATGAAAACAAATAAAAAAGATTGTCAGCAGATTTAAACATTTTTAATAAAACAATCCCCTTCTGGCAGACAGATATAAAAAATCTGTTTATCAGAAAGGGATTTTTCTTTTATTTTAACTCAATTTTAAGTGGTGTTTCATTGCTTATATTATCACTAACCGGACATCTAGCTTCTACAACAGTCAGCCATTTGGCTAAAGTATCCTCATCTGCATTTGTATCTACATCAATTTTTACATTAACGTTTTGATATCCTGCTCTAACATCTTCTGATTTTCCCATAAATTTAGCCGGGTCAAGCTCACCACTAATTTCAATCTTCATATCATTCAGTACAAATCCCATTTCATTGGCAACGAGATGTCCTACTACATTTAAGCATCCTGAGAGAGCTGCCAGCACATATTCTACAGGGTTTGGACCTTCATTTGTTCCTCCCATATTTTTTGGTTCATCAACAGTAATCTTAAATCCACCCGGTGTTTCTACAACAACTTTAGTCTTATTTTTACTTTCGGCCTTAATTGAAAACTCTGCCATCGGCATTAAAATCACCCTCCATTTAAGTTATTTTTATAACGAATCCTGTTTATTAAATTCTCTATACTCAAGCAAAGTCCTTCTTTTTAAAAAATATTAACAATGTCTTTACAGCTGTCAATACAAATGATAGAATAAAGAGCAGGGAAATTTAATTGAGGTGATTAAAATTAAGACTGAAGAAAGAAGACGAAAACTTCTGCAGCGGTTAAAAGAATCAAAACAGGCATTAATTGGGTCCAGGCTTGCCGAAGAATTTGGTGTCAGCCGCCAGGTTATTGTACAGGATATTGCTCTTCTGCGGGCTCAGGGCGAAAAGATTGTAGCAACTTCACAGGGCTATTTTTATGAAGAGAATTTAGGAATGCCGACTGTCAAAACTTCTCTTGCCTGCCGCCATGGTGATCAGGAAGAGCTAAGAGACGAGCTGCTGACTGTAGTTAATTATGGTGGGAGAATTCTTGATGTAAAAGTTGAGCACCCGATTTATGGTGAGCTGAGCGGTAATTTAATGATCAGCAGTGTTGAAGATGTTGATAATTTTATTAAGAACTATCAGCAAAATAAGGCATCTCTGCTTTCTAAACTAACTGATGGAGTTCACCTTCATACAATTGAAGCGGTTAATGAGCAGGTTTTAGAAAAAATTAAAGAGGAGTTAAAAGATAAGGGGTATCTGCTGGAGGAATGATTTATTTTTAATTTTACTGTAAAGACAGCTGTAAAGTCTAACTGTAATAATTGGGAGGTTTAAAAAATTGGAAAATGAAAAACTGAAAAAATTGCGTTTTTTTTACACTATATTAATTTTAGTTCTGGTGATTTCAGCATTTGCTGTCCCTTATACGGTGCTGAATAATATCAATCTTTTTGAGGGGGCCTTTTTGTTCTGGAGTCTTTTTGCCTTAATTGTTATATTTTTAACTATAAAAATCACAACTTACTGGAGGGAATAATCAGTGCCAACAACATATTTATATACAGCAGTATTTTTATACATAATAGTCGGATCTATAGTCGCTTTAATGGCCAGGAGAGAGATGAATGAGGGAGTAGTAGAATATTTTTTAAGTGGAAGAAAGACCGGAGGTCTTGTGGCAGCTCTTTCCTACAGTGCTACCACCTACAGTGCTTTTATGATGATCGGCCTTGCCGGTTTTACCTATTCCGGTGGAGTAGGAGCACTTGGTTTTGAGCTGGTATATTTATCAGGTTTATCACTGGTTGCTTTTTTTGGGCCCCGGTTCTGGCTGATCGGAAAAAAGAACAACTATGTTTCTCCCTATGAGATGCTGGGAGATCGCTATCAGAATCAGTGGATTGCTTTTGCAGCTTCACTTTCAGCCTGCATTTTTCTAATTCCCTATCTGGCTGTGCAGCTGATGGGAGTTGGTTATCTTTTGAGTGGGCTTTCTGGTGGAGAAATTCCATTTATCTTTGGGGTGGGAATTGCTGTAGTGCTTGCCATTGCCTGGGCCATTATCGCCGGTATGAAATCAGTTACCTGGACTGATTCTCTGCAGTCTTTGATCATGATTGTGGTCAGCATTATAATTTTATTTTATGTAATTTATCAGCATCTGGGTGGTTTTAGGGAGTTTTTTGGTTCACTGGCTGCCCTGGAAGGAAATGTACTCACTGTACCGGGACCGGGATTTTTTAAATTCAAAACTTTTCTGGGTCTGAGTCTGCCCTGGTTTTTCTTTTCTATTTCTAATCCACAGGTCAGTCAGCGCCTCTTTATTCCTCGGGATTTAAAGGCAATGAAAACAATGATTAAGGGGTTTTTGCTATTTGGGTTTATTTACACTCTGGTTTCAGTTTTCTGGGGGTTTTCAGCCCGGCTTTTAATTCCTGGTTTGAGCAATGCAGATCTGGCCACACCTGAGCTTCTGGCATCTCAATATGTGCCGACAGCTTTAGCTCTGTTAGCTATGATTGGGATTACAGCTGCTGCTATTTCTACTATTGACTCGATTATGCTGACTCTATCCTCACTGGTGGTTAGGGATATCTTCAAAAATATGGATGATAATTTAGATCAGGATCAGAATTTAAGACAGCTCAGAACTGCAAAAATTGCAATTTTGATTATTGCTCTTTTAGGTTTTTTCTTTGCAATTCAGGAACTTGATTTAATTGCCACCCTTTCAGTTGCAGCCTCAATTGGACTGCTGGTAGTAGTTCCTTCAATGTTTGGAGCTTTTTTCTGGAAAAAGGCTACAGCTGCTGCTTCTTTAAGCAGTATTATTATTGGCTCGACTACTGCCTTATATCTGCAGTTTAGCGGCTGGAGTCCATTTGGCTATGGTGCTGGAGTCTGGACCCTGCTTATTTCGACAGCAGTTTTTGCTGCAGTAAGCTTATTTACTGAGCCACCAGTCAAAAAAGCGGACGAATTTATAGGATATATTAATCAGGAATGTAATCAAAAAAATATTATCTAGCTTATTCAGCTTGACAAAATGAATTTAATAAGGTAAAATTAAAAAAACTTGATTAAAATCAAAAATTAATATTTAAAAACTTTGATCAGGGAAAGTAATTAAAATTATTTATCTCAGCGAAGCGGGGTTAGTGAGAGCCTGCCGGTAATTATTTTAATGAAGTTCCCCTGTGAGTTGTCAGCTGAACAAAAAAGTAAGCTTGCACCGGATGTCTACCGTTATCCAGACAGATTATCGGAATATTATTAATTCCTGTAATTGTTGAGTGGGCTTTTTAGCCAAAAAGATTGGTACCACGAGAATTTAAACCCTCGTTCTTTAATTAGAACGGGGGTTTTCT
>JBKHDA010000057.1:0-12376 GCA_046541575.1 Halanaerobium sp.
AGTAGAATGTTGAGCAGATAACTTTAATAAAGGAGATGACATAGATTATGGATAATAAACTGCTAAAAATTACGAATCTGGAATCAAAAGTAGAAGATGAAAAAATCTTAACGGGAATTAATCTGGAAGTTAACAAGGGGGAGCTCCATGTAATTATGGGTCCCAATGGAGCTGGAAAATCAACTCTGGCAAACGTTTTGATGGGACATCCAGAACACAAAATTACGAATGGTGATATAGAATTTGAAGGGGAAAGTATTAATGATTTAGCAGTAGATAAAAGAGCTAAAAAAGGTATTTTCCTGTCATTTCAGTATCCTCAGGAAATTCCGGGAGTAACAGTGGAAAATTTCCTGCGGACAGCTAAAACTGCAGTTAGCGGAGAGCAGCAGAGTATCTTTGATTTTAAATTTCTTTTAGAAGAAAAGATGAATCTGCTTGATATCGAACAATCTTATGCAGATCGTTATTTGAATAAAGGATTTTCTGGTGGGGAAAAAAAGAAAAATGAAATTCTACAGATGGCAGTTTTAGAACCTAAACTTGCCATTTTAGATGAAACAGATTCCGGCCTGGATGTTGATGCAACTAAAACAGTAGCTGAGGGAATTAAAAAACTGGCCTCTGACGATAATGCTATGATCATAATTACTCACCATAATCAAATTTTAGATTATTTAAAGCCGGATTATGTACATGTACTGGTTGATGGTAGAATTGCTAAATCTGGAGATATGGATTTGGCCAAAACTATTGAAAAGGAAGGTTATGCCGAATATAAAGAAGAAGCTTTAGATGAAAGCAATTCTAAAAGTAACTGCTGAAGATAAATTAAATTTGTTTTCTAGATAATTAAGCTTTTTTAGCTTTAAAATATTTATTATAGATTTTATGTTTTGAGAACAGGGAGGTTTTTTAGATGAGTGAAAAGACAGAAGTCAAAGATATTGACCGCAGTCTTCATGAAGAAAAAAATGAAGAAAAGCATCGTTATAAATCGGCCAAAGGCTTAACTCCGGAAATTATAAAGGAGATTTCGCGAGAAAAAGATGAACCAGAATGGATGCGCGAATTCAGGCTGAAAGCTCTGGAAATATATAAGAAAAAAGAAATTCCCACCTGGGGAGCAGATATTTCTGATTTAGATATGGAAAATATTATTACCTATGTCAGACCAGATGCCGATCTTCAGAGTGACTGGGATCAGGTACCGGAAGAGATAAAAAATACATTTGATGCCCTGGGAATTCCGGAAGCAGAAAAGGAGTCTTTAGCCGGAGTTGGAGCTCAGTATGATTCTGAGGTTGTTTATCATAATTTAAAAGAAGAGATGGTTGAACAGGGCGTTATCTATATGGATATGGAAAACGCTGTTAAAGAACATGAAGATTTAGTTAAGGAACACTTTATGAAATTAATCACACCAAGTGATCATAAGTTTTCAGCTCTGCATGGAGCCGTCTGGTCAGGTGGATCTTTTGTCTATGTTCCTGAAGGAGTTGATGTAGATATACCTCTGCAGTCTTATTTCCGTCAGAACGCACCTGGATCCGGCCAGTTTGAGCACACTTTAATTATTTTAGAAGAGGGAGCAAATGCTCATTTTATTGAAGGCTGCTCGGCCCCAAAATATTCAGTTAATAATTTACATGCAGGCGCTGTGGAATTATTTATAAATAAAGGTGCCACACTTCGCTACAGTACTATAGAAAACTGGTCCCGCAATATGTTTAATTTAAATACTAAAAGAGCATTGGTAGAAGAAGATGGAGTTATTGAGTGGGTTTCCGGTTCTTTTGGTTCTAAAGTTTCAATGTTATATCCTATGAGTATTTTAAAGGGTGCCAGAGCCAGAGCAGAATTTACCGGAGTTACCTTTGCAGCTGAGGGTCAGTATTTAGATACAGGGGCTCAGGTTATTCATGCTGCTCCTGATACCACTTCGACAGTTAATGCACGTTCAATTGCCAAAGATGGAGGCCATGCTTATTACCGCGGTCTGCTTAAGGCGACTGAAAATGCTCACGGAGCCAAGGCTTCAGTTTCCTGTGAATCCCTGATGCTTGATAACGAATCTAAGTCAGATACTCTGCCGATAATGAAGCTGCAGACCGATGATATAGATATTGGTCATGAGGCAAAGGTTGGTCGAATCAGTGAAGAAGCGATTTTCTATCTGATGAGCAGGGGAATTAGTGAAGAAGAAGCCAAGGCAATGATTGTTAGAGGATTTGTGGAGCCAATTGCCAGTGAACTACCACTGGAATACGCAGTTGAATTAAATAATTTAATTAACCTTGAACTCGAAGGGACTATAGGATAGGTGATATGAGATGTATAATAAAAAATTAGTAGATAATTTAACCACAGGTCAGTCAAAACTTTTAAGCAGTAACAGAAGAGAGAGCTTTAATTGTTTTAAAGATTTGATCCAGGGTGATTTTAAAAGAATAAATTTAATTAATTATCGGTTCCCAGAATACAGTCCTTATAACAAGGAATATTTAAAGGAAAAGAAATGGCAGGATGAGCTGCTGATTAAAAAAATGACAGACAATCTAAATAATGAAGAAGAGGAAATTATAAATTATTTAGAGCAATTTAAAGATAAAAAAATTAAAAAGGGAAATCAGGGCCTTGAACAAAAATATCTGGCACTGGCAGAAGCTTTCTACAATACAGGTCTTTTTATCAAAGTTCCGAAAAATGTAGAGCTAAAACTGCCTGTGGAAATATTTTATGAACTTGATCAGGAAAATCCTGTTTTAATTGATAATAACTTAATTGTGGCTGAAGAAAATTCTAGGCTGACTATTGTTATTGATTACAGAATGCAGGATCAAAATTTAGAAGCCTTTCATAATGGTTTAACCAGAGTAATTGTTAAGGATAATGCTGTTTTAAATATTGTTAAAGTTCAGCGCTTTAATGATCAGAGCGATCACTTTGACAGCAATATTTCTCTAGTTTCCAATCAGGGAGAGCTAAACTGGATTCCAATTGAACTTGGAGGCAGAAATTCTGTAACCAATAATGAAAATACCTTAATGGATGACGGCAGCAGAGCCAGCATCAGCTCAGTTTATTTTGCTGATGGTGATCGGAAGATGGACCTTGGTTTTAAAATGAATCATCAGGGCCGCCACAGCAGTAGTGAAATTGAGTCAAAGGGTGTTTTAAAAGATAGAGCTCAAAAAGTTTTTAGAGGTGACTTGTATTTCCAGAAAGGTGCGGGCCAGTCAAAAGGATCTGAAAAAGAAGAAGTACTGCTTTTAGATAAGACAGTTGATTCTGATTCTATACCGGCCTTGTTTTCTGAAGAAGATAATGTGGAAGGAGAACATGCTGTAAGTGCAGGACAAATTGATGAGCAGCGCTTATTTTATTTGATGAGCAGAGGTATGAATAAGGCAGAAGCTAAACAGTTAATGGTAGAAGCTGCTTTTAATCCAATTTTTGATAAAATACCTCTTAATGATCTTAAAGGAAGTGTTATCAATGATGTCAAAACAAGAATTCGCAGTTAAAGAAAAAAATCTGGAGCAGGAATTTGCTGAAAAATATAAAGCTGACTTTCCGATTTTAAGTCAGCAGATTAACGGCAGAGATCTTGTTTATTTTGATAATGCAGCTACAACTCAAAAACCGGAGGCTGTTTTAGATGCAGTGGATAATTATAATCGCACAATTAATGCCAATCCACATCGAGGTGCCCATACTTTAAGTGTGCGTGCAACCGAGGCCTACGAAAATGCGAGGGATAAAGTTAGAGATTTTATAAATGCCGAAAAATCAGAGGAGATTATTTTTACCCGCAATACCACTGAATCTATAAACCTGCTGGCCAACAGTCTGGAAGCTCTGGTTGAAGAAGGAGATGAAATACTTATCTCTATTCTCGAACACCACAGTAATATTCTGCCCTGGCAGCAGCTGGCGGAAAGAAAAAATTTGAAGTTGAAATATTTATATCCTGATCAAAATTACAGGATTCCACTGGCAGAGCTGAAAGAAAAACTGACAGATAAAACAAAGATTTTTAGTATTTCTCAGATGTCCAATGTCAGTGGAGTCATTAATCCGGTTAAAAAGATGGCAGAGCTTGCCCATCAAAAAGGTGCCTTTGTTGTGGTTGATGGGGCTCAGGGTGCTCCTCATTTAAAGACAGATGTTAGAGATTTAGATGCTGATTTTTATGCTTTTTCCGGTCATAAAATGCTGGGACCAATGGGAATCGGTGTTCTCTACGGCAAAAAGGAACTTTTAGAAAAATTACCTCCTTTTCTAAAAGGTGGAGGTATGATAGAATATGTAAAAGAACAGGGTTCTACTTATGCTCCACTTCCAGAAAAATTTGAAGCCGGTACTCCCAATGTAGAAGGAGCTGTTGGTCTGCAGGCAGCAATTGAGTATTTGGAAGAGATTGGACTTGATAAAATTAAAGAACATGAGCTTGAGTTAACAGATTATGCACTGGAAAAAATGCAGCAGCTGGACTATGTAGAAATAGCTGGCCCACTTGATTTAACAGATCGGGGTGGGATTATATCCTTTAATTTAAAGGATATTCACTCTCATGATCTGGCTACAATAGTTGACAGTGAGGGAATTGCTATTCGCTCTGGTCATCACTGTGCTCAGCCCTTAATGAAATTTTATAAACTTAATTCTACCGGTCGGATCAGTTTTTATCTTTATAATACTAAGGAAGAAGTGGACCGCTTTTTAGAATCCCTGGAAAAAGTAAGGGAGGTTTTTGGATATGGATCTTGATTCAGTCTATACAGAACTAATAATGGAGCATAATAAAAACAGCCGCAATAAACATTCGCTGGAGGATGCTGATTTGAGTGAACACGGCCACAATCCAAGCTGTGGAGATGACATAACTCTGGAGCTTAAATTTGATGGGGATATAATAAGTGATGCAGCTTTTACCGGCAGCGGCTGTGCGATATCACAGGCTTCAACTTCAATTATGATTGATTTGATTAAAGGAAAGAGCATTGAGGAAGCGCTGCAACTTGTGGAAACTTTTATTGCCATGATCAAAAAAGATATAGATGACCAGCAGGAATTAAGAAAGCTCAAAGATGCAATGGCTTTAAAGAATATTTCTAATATGCCGGCTCGAGTTAAGTGTGCGGTTTTATCCTGGCACACCCTGAAAGAGGCCTTAAACGAGCGAAATTAAAATTTGAAAATTATTTTTAAGAACTTCACCTAATTGGTGAAGTTTTTACTTTACATAAAGACAAATAATCTATATACTAATGATAATGAATATCATAGTACCTGGTAAAAAACGACCGTTTGTACCAGGCACCTGTTGATAATCTGTTGATAACTCTATAATTCTATAATACTATAAGACGAGGTGGAGAAAATGGAAAATAGGAAAAAGGGAATAACTTATATACTTTTATCATCATTATTTTTTGCTTTGATGGCAGCTGCAGTTAAATTTTTAGGTGATATGCCGACAGCAGAGAAAATATTTTTCAGAAATTTAGTGGGGATTTTTGTAGCCTTCAGTCTGGTTAAAAAGAGCGGCAGCTCTTTGATTGGAAACAATAAAAAGCTATTAATTCTGCGCAGTACCTTTGGACTTTTAGGGATTGCAGCCTATTTTTATGCTCTGGCTAATATGAAACTTTCGGATGCGGTTATTTTAAATAAGATGTCACCATTTTTTGTAGTTGTTTTTGCTGCTTTATTTTTAAATGAAAAGATTACTAAAAAACAGCTTATTGCTTTAGTGACAGCTGCCTTAGGTGCTATTTTAGTTATCAGGCCGGGTTTTGATTCTAATCTTATTCCATCTTTAATTGCTTTAATGTCCAGTGTTTTTGCAGGAATTGCCTACACAGTAGTCAGACAGCTGCGTAAAACCGATTCAGCAGCTACTGTGGTTTTTTACTTTAGTCTCTTTTCAACTATTGCAATGGTTCCTTTTATGATCAGCGGTAGTTTTGTAATTCCAACTCCTGTACAGGGACTGGCGCTTCTTGCTTTAGGCTTGTTTGCTGCAGCGGCACAGCTGTTTATGACAAATGCCTATCGGCATGCAGAAGCGGGAGAACTTTCAATTTATACTTATGCTAATATTGTTTTTTCCACAATATTTGGGCTGGTTTTATTCCAGGAAATCCCAGATTTCTTTTCAGTGCTAGGAGCATTTTTAATAATTTCAGCCGGTTATTTAAATTACCGGGCCAAAGAAAAAGAAACTGAACTAAAACTTAAAAAAGAAAAACAAAAAAGTGCAGTTTAAATAGATGGAGGAGATAGAAGTGAAAGATATTAATACAATTTTTTTAGATGTTGATGGTACACTGACAGATGGCAAGGTTTATTTAGATAATGGCAAAAATGAATTTAAAGCCTTTAATGTTAAAGATGGACTGCTGGTTGTATCTGCAATTGAACTGGGTTATGATGTAATAATTATGACCGGCAGAAAATCTGAAGTTGTGGCCCGCAGAGCAGCTGAACTGGGAATAGAAGAATATTACCAGGGAGTTCGAAATAAGAAAGCTGCTTTAGAGAAATTAATGGAAGAAAAAGATTTTGGTTATGAAAATTTAGCCTATCTTGGTGATGACTTAAATGATTTACCTGTAATGAAAGAGGCCAGTTTTGCAGGTTGTCCGGCAGATGCTGCAGCAGAGGTTAAAGAAGTTTCTGATCTGGTATCTGAATTTAGGGGTGGAGATGGGGCAGTCAGAGAAATTTTAAGCCATCTTTTAAAAGTCAAAGGAGAATACCATCAGGTTGTAGAAGATTTTTCCTAAAAATTAAATAATCAATCAATTGAATTAAGCAGCTGGCAGGTTAAAAAGATCTGTCAGTTTTTTGATCGATAAATATTTTAGCTAATTATATTATAATTTTAGCTAAAATATGATATAATATAGCTAAAAGGAGGGGTAAGATGAGAGTTAACAGTACTGATCTGCAAAATTCATTTGGAAAATATTTAGCCCTGGTGGAAAAAGAGGATATTATAGTTTTAAAAAATGGTAAGTCTGTAGCTAAGTTGAGCAGTTACCATGACTACAGAGATTATATTAAAGAGGAAGCAAAAGACTATAATTCTGCGAATTATGAGCGGGTAAGTTATCAGGAATATCTGGAGCTGGTAGAAAATTCTGATCAGCGCTATGAATTAATTGATGGAGAGGTATTTTTAATGGCTTCTCCCAGTTTTCGACATCAAATGCTTGTTAATGAAATTTCCTGGCATCTAAATAATTATTTTAGAAACCATAATTGCAGTTCTTTAACCTCACCCTTTGATATTAGACTTCAGGGCTATGCACCTAAGTTTGAAGAAGACCCAAATGTTGTCCAGCCCGATTTAATTGTAATCTGTGATCCAGAAAATGTCGAAGATGACAAATATCAGGGAGTTCCCACACTTTTAGTAGAGGTGCTTTCTCCTTCCACTAAAAAAAGAGATCTTATTTTAAAATTAAACTTATATTTAAAAAGTGGAGTGAAAGAGTACTGGATAGTTGATCCAGAAAACAAAAAAATAACTCAGTATGTATTCACAGAAGAGAGAGAAATTGAAGCTGTAAATGATATACAGCAGGATCAGGTATTAAGCTCCGGTCATTTTGAAGAGCTGAAGCTTAATTTATCTGAAATTTTTTCTAAAATCGAGTAAAAGCTATTGACAAATAAGCAGATTTAAGTGTATAATAAATTAAATTGAACTCAATTCAATTATATAAAATGCAATTTGAGGTGATATTATGGAGAAATTTGATAAATTAAAATTGGACAATCAGATCTGTTTTCCACTTTATGCACTTTCGCGTAAGGTGATTCAATTATATAAACCACTGCTGGATAAATATAATTTAACTTATACTCAGTATATAATAATGCTGGTTTTGTGGGAAGAGGAAAAGATTTCGATTAAAGAACTGGGAGAAAAACTTTATCTTGATTCTGGAACTATTTCTCCTGTTGTAAAAAAGCTTGTTAAACAGGGTTTGATTGAAAAATTTAGGTTTGAAGAAGATGAACGGATTGTGATGATCAAACTAACTGAAGCCGGAAAAAAAATGAAAGAAGAAGCAGTTGAAATCCCAGAAAAGTTATATAATGAATTTGAGGGAGATAAAGAGACACTGTTTCAGTTAAAAGAAAATCTTGATAAAATCTTAGCAGAATTTAAAGATTAGAGTTAAATCCTGTTTTAAAAGCAGGATTTAACTTATATTTTTAGAATATAAATTGAGTACAATTAAATTTTATAAAATTAAAAAACGGAGTAGAAAAATTCTTACTCCATCCGCTATATTATTTTTTAATTATTAAAAAGAACTATTCAGCTCCTTCATTAATTGTGATAACTTCCATTTTTTCTATAGATCTAGCTATTAATCTTTCTATTTCTAGATCTTTTTCTCCAAAGTGGATAGTCTCAAGTTTGGGCTGAGTAACCGGATTATCAGGTACAAAAATAGTACAGCAGTCCTCATGAGGCCTGATTGAGATTTCATAGGTACCAATTTTTTTAGAAAGTTCAATAATATCATTTTTATCCATTGTAATTAAGGGGCGCAGAACCGGAAATTCAGCTACTTCATCAGATGAGCGAAGCCCCTCTAAGGTTTGACTTGCCACCTGGCCTAAACTTTCTCCTGTCACTAAGGCCAGTTCTTCGTTCATCTCAGCCAGTTTATTACCGATTCTAATCATCATTCTCCGCATAATAGTTACAGTATAGCGTTTTGGACAATTCTTTAATATCTCCTGCTGAATTTCTGTAAAATGAGGGATCTGCAGTTTAAACTCTCCTCCATAGCGGCTTAAAACCTCTGCCAGATCAATCACCTTTTCTTTAGCTCGCTCAGAAGTATAGGGAGGAGAATTAAAATAAACTGCATTTATAGATAAACCTCTCTTTAGTCCCAGCCAGCCGGCTACAGGACTATCAATTCCTCCAGATAACAGCAGTAAAGCTCTGCCTGATGACTTTACCGGCAGTCCACCGGGACCGATTTCCCGCCTTATAAAAATATAAATTTTACCTCTTCGTATCTCAACTTCAAAGAGATGCTCAGGTTGATGTACATCAACACTGAGAGGGCATTCAGTACTTTCGATTTCTCTCAAAATTTCTGCTCCGAGTTCTCGATTAAGTTCAGGACTTTTAATTGGAAATGATTTATCAGCTCTTGTAGTCTCAACTTTAAAGGTAGTTGGATAATTCTGGACTTCAGCCTGGAAAAGCTGAACGGCTTTACTCTTAAGTTTTACAAAGTCCTGCTCATTAAAATTAGACACCTTTTTACCAATTCTAAACCTTTGAGCCGGACTTAAAGATATAATTCCGGGAACATTAACCAGTCTCTCAACGATTTTTTCAATTTTATCACTCTCTGTATAAAGAAAAATCCGGCCGTAAACAGTGCTGATTTCAAAATCTCCCAGATCTCTGGTTGCTCTTTTGATATTTGAAACCAGCTGAGAGATAAAATCATTGATATTATCGCCTTTTAATCCAATTTCTCCATAACGAATAATTATTAAATCATACAAATTTTTCACCTCATTAAAAAAGTTTAAGAAAATCAATCTGTTCTTTTAAAGTTTTGATAAAAAAATCTAAATCTTCAATTGTAATTTGTCTATTTAAACTTGCCCGCAGAGCGCTTTCACTTCTTGCCTCTGATAGGCCGCAGGCATTAATGATTCTGCTCCCTTTTGTCTTTGATGAGCAGGCAGATCCAGTTGAAATATAGATTCCCTGACTTTCCATTGCATGAAGCATAGTTTCCCCTTTAATTCCTGGAATAGAAAAATTAATTATGTGGGGTGCTCCAGCTGTGGGGGAATTAATTATTAGATCCTCAATTTTTTGTAATTGTTCAAACAGATAGTCTCTTTTTTTAGCTAAATTACTATCAATATTATTTTCTGCTGAAAACTGGGGTAGGTTTTTGACTGCTTCTTTTAAACCGGCAATTCCTGGAATGTTTTCTGTACCTGAACGCAGATTTCTTTCCTGACCGCCACCATAGACTAGAGGTTTTAAATTAATACCTTTCTTAATATAAAGAGCACCAACTCCCTTTGGCCCATGGATTTTATGGCCGCTAATAGAATAAAGATCTACCAGCCAGCTATTTAAATTGCTGTATATTTTGCCAAAAGCCTGAACACCATCTACATGAAAAAAGCTGAGTGGATTATTTTCTTTAATCAATTCAGCAATTTTTTTGATAGGTTGAATAGTACCCAGCTCATTATTAACCTGCATAATACTGACCAGAAGAGTTTCATCAGTAATTAAAGATTTTAAATGATCAAGGTCAACATGTCCTTGCTGATCAACTTTAACTATATCTACTTCCCAGTTTTCATTTTCTAAAGCTTTAAAAAGTTCAGCCACTGAAGAATGTTCTATGGGAGATGTAATCAGGTGTTTCCCGCGATTTTTATAAGCTTCAGTAATTCCTCTAATAGCAAGATTGTTGCTTTCAGTTCCGCCAGATGTGAAGATTATTTCTTTGTCTTTTACACCCAGATAGTCAGCTGCTGTTTTTCTGCTCTTTTTTAAAATCTTTTCTGATTTTAAACCAAAGCGGTGCAGGGAAGATGGGTTTGCATAATTTTTTTCCAGAGCATCAACAACTGCTGCTGTTACTGTCGGTAGTGCCTGAGTAGTTGCAGCATTATCTAAATATATTTCTCTTTCCATTTAATTCACTCCTATTTTAAACACTAACTTTAATTATACCATTAATGGGTAAATAAATAAAACGGATTATTGATTTTTTTCAATCCAGCTTATATTAATTTTATGTAACATTAATTTATAGTCCTTTAATAGTATAAGCACTTATTATATAATTAGATTATAATTGAATTTGAATATTTTTCAGGCTTAATCATAATTTAAAATTTAAAGGAGCTGTTTTAAATGCAAAAAGTGATAATTGTTGGAGCCAGTGATGTTGGGATAAGTGCCGCTTTAAGGATTAGAGAACTTGATCAAAATGTCAGACCTTTAGTTATTGCAGATAATAATTTCCCTAATTACAGTATCTGCGGTATTCCTTTTTATATTGGAGGAGAAGTTAAAAAAGTGACTGATCTTGCTCACAGAAAGCAAAGTGATATTGAAGCAGCCGGTATTGATTTAAAGCTGAATACAGAAGTGACGGCAATTAAGCCCGAGCAAAAAATAATTGAAGCAGTTTCTGAAAATGGGGAAGAATTGAAACTGGAATATGATAAACTTGTCTTAGGAACAGGCGGCAGGCATATAAAGCCAGATATTGAAGGAATAAATCTACCAGGTGTCTTTTTTATGCGCTGGATGGATGAGTGCCTGGAATTTGATAATTATCTTAAAGAAGAAAAACCGGAAGAAGCTCTAATTGTCGGTGGCGGTTATGTTGGGCTGGAAATGGCAGAAGCACTGATTCGTAGAGGCCAAAAAGTTACTTTAGTTGAGTTTTTGGATAATGTTTTAAATACGGTTGATCTTTCCCTGAGAAAAGAAGTTGAAATAATGATGCAGAAAAAAGGTGTTGATATAATTACTGCAACAGCTGTAGAAAAAATTGAGAACCAGACCGGCAGCCTGCTCGTTAAAGGAAGTAATGGTTTTGAAAAGGAAGTGGACACTGTCCTGGTTTCAGTTGGTACCCGTCCCAATACTGAATTGGGTAAAGAAGCAGGAATAAATACCGGTTTTAAAAAGGCTTTTGAAGTTAATAGAAAAATGGAAACCAACCTGAAAGATATTTATGCTGGTGGAGACTGTGCCGAAACTTTAAATTATATTACTGGAAAATATAATTATTATGCCCTGGGTACAGTCGCTCACAAACACGGTCGGATTATCGGCAGTAATATCTGCGGTTTAGAGACTGAATTCGAGGGAGTAATTGGGACTCAATCACTTAAATTATTTGATCATGTTATTGCCCGTACTGGTTTAAATGAAAAAGAAGCAGCTGCAAATTCATTTGAACCCATTTCCGTTGAAATAGAGGCAGATGATCATAAACATTATTATCCAGAATCTGTTAAACTAAAAATTAAAGTTACAGCTGATACAGAGACAGAAAGAATATTAGGTGCTCAAATTATGGGGGAGAAAAAAGCTGAAATTTCTAAGAGAATTGATATTTTTGCAGCAGCTATTTATAATCAGCTTACTGTAAATGAATTCAGCCAGCTTGATTTAAGTTATACACCACCTTTGAGCAGCCCATGGGATCCTGTACAGACGGCTGTACAGCAGTTAGAGGCAGAACTGCGTTTGAAATGAAAATTTGTAAATGATTAGGAGGAAAAGAATGCGTTTAATAGATACTCATGCACATTTAGATTTTGATGATTACAA
>JBKHDA010000058.1:0-11857 GCA_046541575.1 Halanaerobium sp.
AAAAAATGCAGGAAATTAATAAAAAAAGTCCCTTACCTCTCTATTATCAGGTAAAGGAAAGTATTTTAACTGCTGTCAAAAACAAAGAATTTGAAGTAGGTGAACGGCTTCCTTCAGAAAGGGAGCTGGCTGAATACCATAATATAAGTCGAATGACTGTTAAAAAAGCAGTAGATATTTTGGTTGATAATGATTATTTAATTAGAAAACAGGGAAGTGGAACCTTTGTTGCTGATTATCATCAGAGCTACAGCATCTCGCCCCTTTTAAGTTTTACTAAAGAGATGGAGAAAAAAGGTTTAAACTATAACACAAAAATTCTTGCTTTTAATAAAATTACTGACTATAAAATAGCAGCAAAAATGAATTTGAGCCCAGATTCTAAACTTATTCAACTTGAAAGGTTGAGATTAATAGAAAACAAACCCTTTCTTTTAGAAAATACATTTTTGGCTGCAGATAATTTTAAAGATTTAAAAAAAGAAGAGCTTAAAAATAGTTCTCTATTTAAAATTATAAAAAATAAATATGATATTAAGCTGAGTAATGCGGAAGCAGAAGTCGAAGCAGTTATATTCAATGCAGAAATCGCAGCTAAAATGCAGATTAAAGAAGGCCTGCTTGGTCTCTATTTTGAGCAGTTTAGTAAAAATGAAAAGGAAGAAATTATAGAATACACTTCTGCTTATTACAGAAATGATAACTACAAATTTAAATTCAGTTTCGACTTAAATTAAATTTTAAAATATAAAGGATGTGGAAAAATGAGAATAATTGTAGAGAATGATTATCATGCAATGAGCAAAAAAGCCGCTTTAATGGTAGCAAGTCAGATTACATTAAAACCTGACAGCAACCTTGGACTGGCAACAGGTGGTACCCCACTGGCTATGTATGATAAATTAATCGAAATGTTTAGAGAAGATGAAGTAGATTTTAGTGAGGTGCAGAGTTTCAATCTGGATGAATACTGCGGCCTTGAGGCTGATCACCCAAACAGTTATCATTATTACATGTATGATAATTTTTTTAAAGATATAAATATAAAAAAAGAAAATATCCATATTCCGGATGGAAAAGCAGATGATTTTGATAAAGAATGCCGAGATTATGAAGCGTCAATCAAAAAGGCAAGAGGAATTGATCTGCAGATTTTAGGTATCGGTTCAAATGGCCATATAGGTTTTAATGAACCAGCTGATAATTTAAATGTAGCAACTGAAGTTGTCAACTTAACTGAAGAAACAATTAATGCTAACAGCCGCTATTTCGAAAGTAAAGACAAAGTACCCGAAAAAGCAATTTCTATGGGGATGGCAACTATTTTAAAGGCTGATAGAATTGTTCTCATGGCAAGTGGAAAGAATAAAGCCGAAGCAATTAAAAAAACAGTTAGCGGAAAAATATCAACTAAAGTCCCAGCCACTTTACTGCAGACCCATCCACAAATCACTATCTTACTTGATCAGGAAGCTGCTTCATTAATTAAAGCAGAAGAGCTGTCAGCTGATTGTCACTTCGAAATCTGTGAGTAAAAATTCTGGAAAGGATTCTATAAAATCAAGATATTTGTCCATTACACTCTGTAAATATTTATAATTATTTCCAACAGCTGCTGCTCCAAGTACAGCAGTCTGAATGTAGTCCTGGGCATCTACCTCTGCTGCAGAAAGGTTAAACTTATTTCTGCTTTTCTGCAGCAGACTTTTTATTATTCTTCTCTTATCTTTTAATGTTGCCGCTCCCGGTAAATATAATTTTATTTCACAGCTAGCAATTAACATCTAATTAATTCTCCTTTTCCTGATTTATTCGATCATTATTTAAACTATTTTGATTTTCTTCTGAATTAAGTGCTTTAATTATTTCATCTTTTTGATCCAAATTCTTCTCTTCAACAAGATGAATGGTCTGAGTTGGAAATGCAAAGTCTACTCCTAACTCTTCCATTTTTTCTTTCAATTTAAAATTTATCTGCTGCTGAATATCCATATATACTTTATAGTCACTGTCTTTAACATAGTAAACAACCTGAAAAAGCAGACTTGAAGCTGAAAATTCGGCAAAATGAGCCCGATCAAATTCTGTTTTATCTACAGATTTAATAATTTCTTTTATAATTTCAGGAACTTTTTTGAGTTTTTCCAGTGAAGTGGCATAGGTCAAAGAAAAGCTGAAATTAATTCTTCGCTGCTTCATTCTTTTGTAGTTATTAATCCTTGAATTAACAAGATCAGTATTAGAAATAATAAGCTGTTCGCCACTTAAACTTCTGATCCTTGTTGATTTTAAACCGATATGTTCAATTGTTCCCTTATATTCTCCAGTAATAATAAAATCTCCAATATCAAAGGGTTTATCAAAAAATATAGTAAAATAATTAAAAAGGTCGGTTAAAATATTTTGAGCAGCAAAAGCTATGGCAACACCACCAATTCCAAGTCCAGTTATCAGACCTGTAATTTGAATGTCTAAATTATCTAAAACAAATAAAAAAGCAATTATCCAGACTGCAATTTTGAGCATAAACAGGGTAATACTTAAAACTTTCTGCTGTTCCTCACTTCTCTTCTTTTTTGACCAGTATTTTTTGAGGCTGTATGTCAAAATATCAAGAGCAGCTAAAACTATAAAAATGACAGTCAAAATCATTAAAATTAAATTGATGAAATTATTAATTTGACTGCTGGTTCTAAGCTCTTTAAAGGCTAAATAGAAAGCAAAGAAATACAGCAGGGGATATATTCTCTTTTTTATTATTTTCTTTAATAAAAACGAAAAAGAACGAGAAAATTTTTCAATAAATAAATCCATTTTCTGCAGCAAAAATTTATCAAAAATTTTTATTATAAAAACAACTACAGCTACAAATAATAAGGCTGAAAGATAATTAACAATACTGTTATTTAAAAGTATTGTTCCCAGACTAAATTCTTCCATCAAAGCCCCTCCCCTATCTGATATTATTCTTAGATTTAATTTTTTTCTTTTCTTCATACATTGAATGATCAGCCTCATTAATTAATTGATCTAAATTTTTTTGATAATCAGAACTGTATTCAGCTGCTCCATGACTGACCGAAATTTCATAATCTTTTTGATTGGCTTCAGTGGCCTGCCTAAATTTCTTTTTAATTCTAAACCAAATTCTTTCAGCAGAGGCTTTATCACTTTGAGGTAAAATAAGTAAAAACTCATCTCCACCCAGCCTTACAACCTTATCATTACGCCTTAAAGAATTTTGTAAAATATTACTTACCTTCTGCAGCAGTTGGTCACCTTCCTGATGGCCAAAATTATCATTAACCAGTTTTAGATCATTGATATCTATAAAAATTACAGAAAGCGTATCTTTGTTTTCTTCAGCTTTTTCCATTTCCTCCTGCAGATAGTCAAGCCCGGCTCTTCTATTTAAAACTTCAGTTAATAAATCAGTAGAAGCATATTTTTTTAGTCTTTCTTCAATACTTTTTCGGTCACTTATATCTCTAAAGATAATTACCTTGCCCTGATTTTCTGCTACATTCGCAGCTGAAAATTCAATAGGAAAAGTTCTGCCTTCTTTTGAGGTTAAAACTGCTTCCTGATTATTAATTTCTCCTTTTTCTGCCAGTAATTCTGATAAAGAAACTCCTGTCTCTTCTGCTTCTATTTCTTCCTCTGATATAATTTCTAAATCATGATCATTATTATTTTCAATTATAATCCTAAAAATTTCCTTGCATTCTTTAGACCTCGCTTTTTTGATAGTCCAGCCAAGCATTTCTTCCGCTTTTGAATTTAAATAAAGTATGAAATCATCCTGATCAGCTGTAATTACACCCTCAGCTATACTGGATAAGGTAATTTTATATTTTTCTTTTTCCGCTTTTAAAAGAAGATTCTGCTTGTTTAGTTTGCGCTGCAGATTAACCAGCTCACTATTTAATCTGCTCATCTCATTATATATCTCATCATCATTGAAGGGTTTTTCCTGAGAAATTTTATCTTTTATACTCCGTCTTAAATTATTAATATAATTATTATTTATTTTCATTAATTCTTCGTAATATTTTATTATCCCCTCTGACTGATTGGCTGCAATTAAAATTCTTTCTTTGGCCAGATTATTAAGAACAATGAAAATATATGATTCTGATTTTTCTTCTAATTTAAGATCAATTTCTCTACCAAAAACAACTTCTTTTTCCTCTGCTTCTTTTAATAAAGAAAAATATTTTTTGAGACTGCCCTGATCAATATATTTACTGAAATTCTCTTTTTTAAAGTTTATCTTTTTTTCTAAAGAATTAAAAATTACATCTTTAATCTGACTGTCTTGATCAATTTTAAGAATAAAACCATTACTCTGTTGGTTTATTTTAATCATAATATTGAATCAGCCACCTTTACTGCTTCTTTGGCATCATCAGCAAATCCGTCTGCTCCTATTTTCTGCCAGAGATCTTTATGCTGCATAAAAAGCCTGCCCCCAACCATGATTTTAAGCTGAGATAATTTATCCTTTTCGCGAATTGCACTTATTAAACTTTTACTCTCCTCTAACTGATTGGGAACTGTAACAGAAATAGCTAGTAAATCAATATTTTTTTCTTCTATAATTTTTAAAATCTCCAGAGCTGGAGTATTTGATCCCAGATGAATTGTATCCCATCCGTTTAATTCCAATAAATCAGCTACCATTCTGATGCCAAGTTCATGCAGTTCATCACCAATACAGGTTGTTAAAGCTTTTTTTCCTTTTTTAAATGAATTAAAAATCTTAGGATATAACTGTGACATAGCCAGTTGAGTGACTGAAGTTGCATAGTGTTCCTGAGCAATACTAATCTGATCCAGCTGCCAGAGCCTTCCTATCTCATACTGTACTGTTTGAAATATTTTCAAATAAACATCCTCAACAGCAGTCCCATTATCCACCAGATTTAATATATAATTCACAGCTTTATCTTTCTCCATCTCGATTAAATAAGAAAGATACTCTTCTGCTTCCTGCTGCAGAAAATTATCATCTTTTATAAATGATTGATAATGGTTTTCTGGATTCTCCAGACTCAGTTCAGCCTCATCCAAAAAGCTTTTAATCACTTTAAAGTCTTTCTGGTTAAATTCAGATTTAAAAACATTTTCAATTGCCAGCAGATTCTTTTTTAAAAGTTCTAACTCAATTCCTCTTTCTTTTAAAACTGTATATAACCAGTTATAATAATTGGAGAAAATACTCTTTTCATCTATAAAAACAGCCTGTGCCAGATAATTTAAATTGTGAGAGATATCACTTCTGCTTTTTTCATTCATTACAGAATTATATTTTTCTTTTAATTCAGGCATCAGCTTCATCTGCTGATCCATAATTTTCTCTATTAAACTTTCTCTATTTTTTAAGATAAATTCTTTTAATTGAGCCCTGTCCATAAGGACACCTTCTTTCTTCTTCTAATATATATATTATACATTTCGGACTGAGTTCCTGCCCAAATAAAAAAAAGAACCCTTTAAAGTCAGGTCCTCAAATTTATATAGTAACTGTTTAATTCTATTGTGGATATTAATGGTGGAGGTGGTGGGAGTCGAACCCACGTACTGAATGGCTCACCCAGCAGTTTCTACGAGCGTAGTTCAGCTTTTAATCTTACAGTAAGCACTCCGCTGAACAGGATTGCTTACTGCCAGCCTGTTAAATGTCCCTTCTTCCTACAGACATCAGAAGAAGGTTAGCCTGTTTTGTATGGCACCTAAGACGACTCCACAGACAGGATCCGCTTAGGCGTTAACTGCCTACGCGGCAGCTAAAGCGTAATTATTATCGTTTGCAGATAATTTTATAGTTCCCAGTGTTTAACGAGTGAAAGGAACTCCTCGACCCGCTTCTAAAGGATTCACCATCCAGGCGAAGCCAGAACACCCCCCTGAATAGCTATTTCTTTTCAGCATAATTATTATAACGCAATGGTCAGGAAATGTCAAATTATTTTTAAATATCTATTCCTGCTTTGAAAATAAATTAAAAAAATATATTTATATTTAAATATCTCCTTTTTGGCGGCGCCTGAAAGCTTTTTCCATCTCACGCTGAGCTGTTTTTTTAGCAATATCTCTTCTCTTATCGTGCTGCTGTTTACCTTTAGCTACAGCCAGCTCAACCTTGCAGAGATTTTTTTTTAAATAAAGAGTCAGTGGAACCAGAGTATAACCCTTTTGAGTTGTATAACCAATCAGTTTTCGAATCTCATTTTTATGAAGCAGAAGTTTTCTCTTTCTTTCTGGTTCATGGTTGTAGCGATTTCCCTCTTTATAAGGGCTGATATGCATATTATGCAGATAAACCTCTCCATCTTCAACCAGAGCAAAACTGTCCTTTAAATTAACCCGATGATTTCGGATAGATTTAATCTCAGTCCCTTTGAGTATTATTCCCGCCTCATAAACTTCTTCTATATAAAAATCATGTCTGGCTTTTTTGTTTCTTGCAATAATTTCTATATCTTTATCCTTTTTTTTAGCCATGACTATCACATCCTTAATCTTTTATTTCTCTTGATCAATTTTTTCCAGTAATTCAAAATCTAACTCTCTCTCGTCTCTATTTACTTTTGTAACTTTAATTCTAACTTCATCACCGATTCTATAGATTTTTTTAGTTCTTTCTCCTATAAGATGATATTTCTCCTCATCATAATGGTAATAATCATCACGAAGATTTTTAATGTGAACAAGACCTTCTACAGTGTTTTCAAGCTCAACAAATATTCCAAAACCGGTAATACCACTGATAATACCTTCAAATTCTTCACCAATTTTATCTTCCATAAATTCAATCTTTTTCAGATCAACAGAATCCCTTTCAGCATCCATTGCTCTTCTTTCCTGCAGTGAACAGTGGTCAGCAATTTTAGGCAGCTCAGTATCCAGCTCATCCTGACGCCCCTCACTTAAATAGCCCTCTCTAATTGTTTCCTTAATTATTCTGTGTGCTGTCAGGTCGGGGTAACGTCTAATTGGAGAAGTAAAATGACTGTAATGAGTTATTCCCAGTCCAAAGTGGCCGATATTCTTCTCAGAATAAACTGCTTTCTTAAGTGAACGCAGCATTACTGTTTCTATTATTTTTTCTTCTTTTGTTCCCCTTACGTCCTCTAGAATTTCCTGTAGAGCACGGGGGTGAACACCATTTTTTACTCCTTTTAGACGGTAACCAAAGTTATGGATAAATTCATTAAACTGCTGCATTCTATCCAGATCGGGTTCTTCATGAACGCGATAAATAAAAGGCATCTCCCGCCAGGACATTTCAGCAGCAACAATTCTATTGGCAGCAATCATAAATTCTTCAATTAACTGTTCTGCTTCTCCGTGACTTCTTTTCTTTAAATTAATCGGGTGCCCTTCTTCATCAAGTTCTACTTTAACCTCTGTAAAGTTGAAATCCATACTTCCTTCTTCAAAACGATTTTTGCGCAGCCTTCTGCGGAGTTCATTCATCATTTCCAGCTCTTTAATAAAATCACCGTATTCTTCTTTTTTAGCCTGATCTTTATTATCCAGAATATCCTGAACTTCACCATATGTCATCCGATGATTGGAATTAATAACTGATTTTGTAATATCGTGATCTATAATCTCAATTCCACTTTTTCCATGAAATTTGTAGTCTATAAATACAGTCATTGTAAGCCGATCAACCTGGGGATTCAAACTGCAGATACCATTAGATAATTTTTCAGGCAGCATTGGAATCACCCGATCCACGAGATAAATACTCGTTGCACGGGAATAGGCTTCATTATCCAGTGGACTGTCCTCAGTTACGTAATGACTAACATCAGCAATATGAACTCCCAGTCTATAAACATCATCGCTCTGCTTTTCTATAGAAACAGCATCATCAAAGTCTTTAGCATCAGGTCCATCAATAGTCACCAGCTTTAAATCTCTTAAATCTTCGCGCTCATCATCTTTTTTAATTGTTTTTTCAGCTACCTGGTCAGGAATATTTTCAATTTGTTTTAAAACCCTATCCGGAAATTCTCCCGGTAAGTCCAGCTGACGAATTATTGCCTCAATATCAACACCGGCATCATCTTTATTCCCCAGTATCTCTATAATTTCTCCTTCAGGATTTCTGTTTTTCTCCGGCCAGCGGGTTATTTTTGCTACAACCTTCTGACCGTTTTGAGCATCATTTAAAGCTTCAGGTGGAATAAAAATATCATTGCAGATTCTTTTATTATCCGGAATTAAAAAACCATAATTTTTATATTTTTCCAGATTCCCAACTACTTCCTTATTTACTCTTTCCACAATTTCTGCAACTTCTCCTGCCTGACTTTTACCTCGATTAGAAGGAACAGGTCGCACAAATACTTTATCATTATGCATTGCTCCATTCATATTGGCTGAAGAAATATAAATATCTTCTTTTTCTGGGTCATCCGGAATTAAAAATGCATTACCGGAAGCTATTTTTTCAACACGCCCACCAATTAAATTAAATTTCTCCGGTACTCCATATAAGCCCTGAGAATTTTTGAAAATATGACCTGATTTAATTAGATCATCCAGAAGATCAGAAAACATCTGCTGCTGTTCTTTGGCTATCTCAAATTTCTTGAAAATTTCTTCTTTACTTAGCGGACGGTGTACATCTTCTTTTAATCTTTTTAATAATTCACTTCTTGCACTCATTAATAATCATCCCCAATCTTTTTGGTGATTTTGAGCTTAGTTTTATTATAGTTTACATTTAGTAGTTTTAGTCAAAACTTAGATATATTATAATTTAAAGACCTAATTCATCAGAAATATCCTGCATAGCCTTCAGAGAAAGATCAATAAATTCTTTTAATTCTAAATCCATTTCCTTACAGGAAGCAATTACATCTCTGTCTGCTCCCTTGGCAAAAGAACTGTCTCCATACCGGTTTAAGACAAATTCTGTATCCAGTGCATCCAATTTTTTCTCAGGATGAATTAATGCGGAAGCAACAATTAGACCGGTTAAAGGATCTGCTGCATACAAAGACTGAGCCAGCAAAGTTTTACGAGGCAGTTCATGTATCCCATTATGAGCTCTAACAGCATCAACTATTTTTTCTTCCATACCCATCTCTGCCAGCATGTCAGCACCAATTTGACTGTGTTTTTCCGGCTGATCTGCAGTTTCCTCATAATCAATATCATGGAGCAAACCGGCCAGACGCCATTTATGTTCGTTTTTATCAAAATAATTAGCCAGTTCAGCCATCACAGCTTCAACTGCCAGACAGTGTTTTCGTAAATTCTTCTGCTGAATATTTTCTTTCATCAATTCAAGAGCTTCTTTTCTCTGCATTATAATTCCTCCCTCTTTAAATTAAGTATATTTTTTAAACTTTGAATAAAACTTAGCTTTAATCCTCAATAAACTTAGATTCTGCCTGAGCCTTTAAATTACCTTCTTTATCAAAAATTTCTGCCTGAGCATAATGAACATTTGCAATAGAACTTTTTTTAGAATCTTTATAAACCCCAATTATTTCTAATTTTTCTCCAATTTCTATTGCCTTCCTGTATCTTATATTCAACTCAGCAGTAAAAGCTTTAATTCCCTTAAATCCAATCACATGTGCCATTGCCTCATCCAGCAGTGTTGCTGTTAAGCCTCCGTGAATTATTCCATCATATCCCTGATGATATTCACCGGGAATAAATTCAGCCTTAACCTTATCTTCTGAAATTGCTTCAAAATCTAAAGCCAGAGAAATCGGATTTTTATCTCCACAGGCAAAACACATTCCATCTTCAACTTCCGGCATTAAATCACTACCTTTCTATTAAAAAACCCTCCCAGCAGCATCCACTACAAGGAGGGTAATTAATCCTTTACTACTATATTAATTTTACATGAATAAAGGAGCAAATACAAGTGAAACAATAGTCATTAACTTGATTAAGATATTTAAGGATGGACCTGATGTATCCTTAAATGGATCTCCCACTGTATCACCAACAACAGAAGCAGCATGGGTATCTGTACCTTTACCACCAAAGGCTCCTGATTCAATATATTTTTTGGCATTATCCCAGGCTCCACCGGAGTTAGCCATCATAATAGCTAAAAGCACACCGGAAGATAAAGATCCACCTAAAAGACCACCAAGTGCCTGAACATCCCAGAGTCCAACTACAACTGGGACAATTACTGCTAAAAGTCCTGGTAAAATCATTTCTTTTAAAGCAGCTGTTGTACTAATATCAATACATTTTTTGTGGTCAGGTTTTTGAGTACCTTCCATAATACCCGGCATTTCTTTAAACTGTCTTCTAACCTCTTCGATCATTTCCCCTGCAGCCTTACCTACAGCCTCCATGGTAATTGCGGAGAATAGGAAAGGAAGCATAGCTCCAATGAAGAGTCCAATAATAACCTGTGGATTAGTTAAAGAAATTGAATCTAATTGTACTGCCTGTGAGAAAGCTGCAAATAATGATAGTGCTGTTAAAGCAGCAGAACCAATTGCAAAACCCTTACCCATAGCAGCAGTTGTGTTACCAACAGAGTCTAATTTATCTGTAATATCTCTAACTGAAGAATCCAGCTCTGCCATCTCGGCAATCCCACCGGCATTATCAGCGATGGGGCCGTAAGCATCAACAGAGAGTGTAATACCTGTTGTAGAAAGCATACCTACAGCAGCCATTGCAATACCGTAAAGACCGGCAAAATTATAAGATAGATAAATAGCAAAAGCAATAACTAAAATCGGAAGTGCTGTACTTCTCATACCAACAGATAAACCACTAATTATGTTAGTTGCTGTACCGGTCTGTGACTGACGGGCAATATGTTTTACAGGCCCATAATGTTCGGAAGTATAATATTCTGTAATTCTACCAATTAAAGTTCCGGCAATTAAACCAGAAATAATTGCTATAAAAATACCAACCTGACCCGTTAAAGCAGTTACTAAAAAGTAAGCTCCAACAATCGTAATACCGGCGGCACTCATTGTCCCTCTTTCTAAAGCTTTGGCAGGATTTCCACCCTCTTTAGCTCTTACAAAACGAGTACCAATAATAGCAGCAATAATTCCTAAAGCTGCAATCAGCATCGGCAGTAGAACATGGTCTACACTTAAAGTTGCTCCTAAAGTCATAGCAGCAACAATTGAACCAACATATGATTCAAATAAATCTGCTCCCATACCTGCAACATCACCAACATTATCACCAACATTATCGGCGATAACAGCGGGGTTGCGGGGATCATCTTCTGGAATTCCAGCTTCTACTTTACCAACTAAGTCAGCACCAACATCAGCAGCTTTGGTATAAATACCTCCACCAACACGGGCAAATAAAGCAATAGAACTGGCTCCAAAAGCAAAACCTCTTATAAACTCTACATTATGAGAAAAGAACATATATAAAATTCCAAGTCCTAAGGTTCCTAAACCTACAACAGACATTCCCATTACTGTTCCACCAGAAAATGCAACCTTCAGTGCTGCATTTAAACCTGTTTTAGCAGCATGTGTAGTTCTTGCATTTGCCTGAGTTGCAATCTGCATTCCAATAAATCCAGCTAAAGCAGAGAAAAATGCACCTAAAATAAATGATACTGAATACTGCCAGCCTAAACTGGGTACAACAGCCATTATTACAGCTACAACTGCTACAAATACTGAAAGCATTTTGTATTCACGACCTAAGAATGTCATAGCCCCCTCATTGATTGCATCTGATAGCTCTGCCATTCTCTCTGTTCCCATACTTTCTTTTTTAACTTTTCCAGCAAGAATAAACGCAAAAATTAACGCGGCTATACCTGCTAAAGGTGTATAAAAATTCATGCACCAACCTCCTTATTAATTTTTTT
>JBKHDA010000059.1:0-11588 GCA_046541575.1 Halanaerobium sp.
TATGTGTTAGTGAGGCTCCTGATAATTTTGAAATGGACGAATATGCTTATGTTTACAAACAGCCTGAAAACGAAGCAGAAAGAGAAGCTTGTGAGAGTGCTCTGGAAGCCTGTCCGGTTGATGCTATCGGGAATGATGGTTAAAATTTGATTGATATAATTAATTATTATTTTGAATTATATATATAAAATTAATTTATAAATAAAAGCAGAAAGAACATTTTTTCGATGTTCTTTCTGCTAAATTATTATTTACTTCTAATTTAATATTTTCTTCAGTTTATCTACCAGTTCATCAATTTCATCTTTAGTAATATTGAGAGCAGGTAAAAAGCGAATTACTTTATTTTTAACAATGTTTAGTAAAACACCTTCTGCCTGAGCTTTATCTCTTAAATTTGGAATTTCTGACTTTAATTCAATTCCCAGCATTAAACCGATGCCTCTGACTTCTTTAATTTGATTAGATTTAATTTCTTTTAATTTATTTAAGAAGTATTCTCCTCTTGCAGCAATCGACTCTTCCATTGTTTCCAGTTCTTTTAATACAACTCTGGCTCCTCTTAAAGCAAGTGGATTGGGAGCAAAGGTTGAGCCGTGGTCACCGGGTTCCAGGACCTCTGTCATTTCTCCGGCCATAATTACTCCACCTAGAGGTAGACCTCCTCCAAGTGCTTTAGCAATAGTAATTAGATCAGGTTCTAAATCAAAATGCTCAAAAGAATATCTTCTGCCTGTTCTGTAGAGGCCTGCCTGTACTTCATCACAGGCTAAAATCCAGTTATTGCGATCTATCAAATTTTTGAGTTCAGCTGTAAACTCTTCTGAAGCAGTCTGAATACCGCCAGAACCGAGCAGTGGTTCAAATAAAACGGCTTTAATATCTGGATTATTGGCTGCAGTTTCTTTTAGACTTTCCAGATTATTAAACTCCGCCTCTATTGTATCGGGAAGCAGAGGCTTAAACTGATCTCTGATTCCTGGAAATCCATTAACTGATAGAGCCCCCAGACTTCTGCCGTGAAAAGAATTGCTGAAAAATAAAATTTTACCGCCATCAATTTTCTTTTTGATAACTTTTAAGGCCAGTTCTGTTGCCTCAGTTCCGGAGTTAACAAAAAATACTTTTTCTCCTTCACTGCTGACCAGCTCAGCTACTTTTTCTGTGTCTTCATCTAAAAAATAATTTGAAGTGTGAGCATAGCGCTCTAATTTCGATGAAATTTCTTTTACAACTTTTGGGTGGCTGTGGCCCAGGGCCAGCACACCAATCCCGGAAAAGGTATCAAAATATTTATTTCCTTCAGTATCATAAATATAAACACCTTCTGCTCTTTCGATTGTAAAATCATAACTGTTATAAAGTTTTAAATAACGCATTATCATAACATCCTTTATAAATTTATTTGGGAATATTTTTATTTTTCCTGCCTTATTTTAATAAAAGCTGACCAAAATTGGCCAGCTTACTCTATCTAAAGTTGGCGTAAACTTGCCATTACTTCAGTCTTCTGCTTTGTCTGATCATCTACATCTTTAATCTTTTTAGCTGGAGCACCGGCATACACAGCATCAGCCGGAACATCATCAATAACAATTGAACCAGCTGCAATGACTGCACCTTCACCGATATGAACTCCTTCCAGCACAACTGCATTAGCTCCAATCAGTACATTATCTTCCACAATAACTGGATCAGCACTTGGAGGTTCAATAACCCCGGCTAAAACAGTTCCAGCTCCAATGTGGCAGTTATCACCTACTGTAGCACGACCTCCGAGCACAGTATTCATATCGATCATTGTGTTTTCACCAATTTTTGCACCTATATTAATAACAGCTCCCATCATCAGCACACAGCCATCACCTATTTCAACCTGATCGCGAATATGTACTCCAGGCTCAATGCGGCAGTTGTACTGGCTGTAATCAGCTAATGGGATAGCAGAATTTAATCTATCCATTTCAATTCTGGACTGAGTTAACTTATCCCCCAGCTCTTCTTTTAAGGCCTCTGCTTCTTTCTGCTCACAGAAAACAACTCCAGAGCTGTCATCTCCATAATATTCGTAAGTACTTAAAACTTCCTTTAAACTTTCACCTTTGACGTAAAACTTAACAGGTGATTTCTTGGTAGAATTTGAAATATAATCAATTAAATCGTAAGAATCCATTAGTATTCCTCCAGTTATAATTTATTAAACATCCTTATATTATTTTAGCTGTTTAAAATCTGAGCGAATGTATAAAATCCCGGTTCTAAATCTAAAATTGCCTGAGCACTCATTAAGACACCTCTGGTAAAAGCCTCTCTGGAATAAGCTCTGTGCTTTAAGGTCATTACTTCCCCTGTACTGGCAAAATCAACTTCATGCTCACCAAATTCTGAGCCGAGTCTTTTAGAATGCATTTCAATATCTTCTCTATCAATTAAGTCCCCAAGCATTATCGCAGTCCCGGAAGGTTTATCCTTTTTAAAGCGGTGGTGAGTTTCAGAAATTTCTATATCCCAGTCCTGATCCACATATTGATTTACCTTTTTGATCAGCTCAGATAAAATATTGATTCCAATAGAAAAGTTAAAACTCTGAATTACAGGCACGTCTTCTGCCAGTTTTTCTAAGTCAGCAAAATCATCTTCATCTAAGCCGGTAGTTCCGATTATTAGAGGCACCCGCTTTTCCTCAATTACTCTTACTGTATCTGCAAAAGCCTCTTTTAAAGAAAAATCAATAATTACTTCCGGCTTTTCTAATTCTTTTTCACCATTTTCATCTTTTTGATAGACCAGTTCATGCCCGGCTTCAGAAAATAATTCTTCAATTGCCTGACCCATGCGGCCTGAATAACCAATTATTCCATATTTCATATAATATCCAGCTCCTTCATTTCAGCTAAAATTAACTGCTGATGTTCTTTACTTAAATTAATTAAAGGACGGCGCAGATTATTATTGGAAAGTCCAATCTGCTGCATAGAAAATTTAATTGGAATTGGATTAACATCAATAAAATTCAAGCGCATTAATTTTAAGTATTTATAATGTAAGTCTCTGGCGGCCTGATATTCTTCTGCTAAAATGTGAGAAGTTATTTTTTTCATAACTCCAGGCATTAAATTTGAAAATACAGAAATGACCCCACTACCTCCACAGGTCATTAATGGTAAAGCCTGATCATCATTACCGGAAAGAATAGTATTCTTATCTCCGGCAATTTCAATTACATTTAAAATCTGACTCATATCACCACTAGCCTCTTTAATAGCAGTAATATTATCCTCCATTTCAGCCATCTTTTTAAAAGTCTCAGGCTCAATATTAACACCAGTTCTAGAAGGCACATTATAGGCTATAATTGGTAGTTCAGTCTGTTTTGCAATATGTGTGTAGTGGTCAATTAATCCAGCCTGACTGGTTTTATTATAATAAGGAGTTACAATTAGAAGTCCGTCAGCACCGTTTTTTTCTGCCAGCTCATTCATTTCAATAACTTTTACTGTATCATTGGTACCAGTACCAACAATTACCGGTACCTCACCATCGGCCTTAGCAACTGCCATTTTTGTCAGCTCTTCTCTTTCTTCTAAATGAACAGTTGGTGATTCACCTGTAGTTCCCAGCACAACCAGTGCATCGATACCATTTTCCAACTGGTGTTCTAAAATCTTTTCAAATAGTTCATAATCAACTTCCCCATTGTCTTTAAAAGGAGTAATCAAAGCTGTACCTACACCTTTAAACATATTAATAGCCTCCTATTACAGTATTTGTATAATCTTCAAAAGTCTCATCACGCCTGATCTGTTTGACTTCTCCATCAGTGGTGTACAAAAATTCTCCATTTCTGAGCATTCCATTATAATTAAAACCCATTGCATGTCCGTGAGCACCGGTATCGTGAATTACAAGCAGGTCTCCCAGCTTACTTTTCGGCAGCCTGCGGTCAATAGCAAACTTATCATTATTTTCACAGAGAGATCCGATTACATCATATTCTTGATATTCCTCTTCTTCTCTGGCCTCTGCATCAATATTTGTAAGATGATGATAACTTCTGTACATTGCCGGTCTCATTAAGTCTGACATTGAAGCATCTACACCAAGATATTTTTTGTATGTTTCTTTTTCTTTAATTACCTCAGTTATTAAATATCCTGATTCACCTGTGATATAGCGGCCTGATTCCATAAAAATCTTTGGCTGCAGTCCATTTGCTTTTAAAACTTTATCATAGGATTCATTTACTGCACCAGCTATTGCTTCAACATCAACGGGCTGGTCAGTTTGATAAGGGATGCCTATTCCCCCTCCAATATTGATAAAATCAATTTCAACTCCAAATTCACTTATAATTTCTCTGGCAAATTCAAAGATCATTTCTGTATATTCACCAAAAATATCAGAATCATTTTCATTAGAAACCACCATCGTGTGTAGTCCGATTGATTCAATACCTTCTTCAACCAGGAAGGAAACTGCATTTTTAATCTGCTCGGCAGTTGAGCCAAACTTTGATTCTTTAGAATCTCCCATGATTTCATTCTCAATTGAACCGGGGTTTAATCTAAAACAAATATTTTCCGGTATAATCTCATTTTCAAAAAGTTCATAAATATCAGCTGCCCAGTCAATATTAATTATACAGCCTCTTTCTACCGCATACTGATAGGCATCTACTGTTGTTAGATTGGAGGTAAACATTATATCCTCACCACTAAAACCTGCTTCTTCAGCCAATTGAATTTCAGATACAGTTGCTGCATCAACTCCACAGTTATTATTTTTCATTATTTTTAAAATATGTGGATTAGGATTAGCCTTAATAGCAAAATATTCTTTAAAATCAACCCAATTAAAGGATGAAATCAGCTTATTTAAGCGGTCCACAATTGTCTGTTCATCATAAATATGAAAAGGAGTTCCATATTTTTTTACTGTCTCCCTAATTTTCATTTCAGGTATAGTTATTGTTTTCATAAATCTACTCCAGTTTTAAAGATTTTAGTCCTGTAATTATTTTATCACAATTAATAGATAAAATAAAAATATCTATATATAACAAAAACTCAGCGAAATCGCTGAGTTAAATACTTAATCAGAGAAATCACCTCTTCCAGCTTTTGAGATAGCTCAACATCAGCAGTCTGGACTAAACTACTAATGACAGTTCTGTATATATTTTATACAGACCCAGCAGACAGTCATTAAACCCTGACTGTAAGCTTCGGCAAATCAGCCTTTCTTTTCCAACAGCGGTTTAAGCTAAAGTTGAAAAATACTTATCTAAATTTGCGCCTCTACCTCATCAGTTTAGATGAGGCATTTTCCTATTTAAATTTATTATATTTTACTTTGTTTAAGTATATATAATTGAAGAAAAATTGTCAAGAATTTATTGAGAATTTTTCTCATTAGAAAAACTAAAATTAGAATTAGTATTAAACTGACAGCTGTAAGAGTAAATCTTTTAGTTTTTGCATAGTGTATCTTTTTAAATGATGTCTTTAAATTTATATTCTTAACTTAATCTTTGAATAAACTATATTAATCAAAAATTAAATTGTAAAATTACTAAATTATTTAAGTATCCTTGTATACAATTAAAACTTTCTTATTTTAATTGATTTTAAGTGAAATATATATTAAGATTAATTTGTGATAGTTTAATGATCTAAAAATTTTTTGAGGAGTGAGAAGTTTGAGCAATTATACTGAAAAAGTTTTAGAAATGGTAAAGGAAAGAAATCCTGGTGAAGTCGAATTCCATCAGGCTGTTGAAGAAGTTTTAGAGTCTTTGAATCCTGTTTTTGATAAGCATCCTGAATATGAGGAAAATGGTATTTTAGAAAGAATTGTTGAACCAGAAAGACAGATTATTTTCCGTGTGCCCTGGGTTGATGATGATGGTAAGACTCATGTCAATCGCGGTTTTAGAATTGAGTTTAACTCAGCTCTTGGTCCATATAAGGGTGGATTAAGATTTCATCCTTCAGTGTATACAGGTATAGTTAAGTTTTTAGGTTTTGAACAGATCTTTAAAAATGCTCTAACCGGCCGCCCAATTGGTGGAGGTAAGGGTGGAAGTGACTTTGATCCTAAAGGAAAATCTGACCAGGAAGTTATGCGCTTCTGTCAGAGCTTTATGACAGAACTTGCCCGCCATATTGGTGATAAGACTGATGTTCCAGCCGGTGATATCGGTGTTGGCGGTAGAGAAATTGGTTATCTCTTCGGTCAGTATAAAAGAATTAAAAATAGATATGAAGCTGGAGTTTTAACAGGTAAGGGACTTGACTGGGGTGGAAGTCTGGTGCGGACTGAAGCTACAGGTTATGGTCTGGTCTACATATTGGAAGAAATGCTTAAAGATCATAAAATTTCTTTAAATGATAAAAAGGTAGTTATTTCCGGTTCAGGTAATGTTGCAATCTATGCCAATGAAAAAATTACTCAGCTGGGTGCTACTGTTGTGGCAATGAGTGATTCTTCCGGTTATTTATATGATGAAACTGGAATCGACCTCGAGCTGATTAAAGAAATTAAAGAAGTTAGCCGCGGCAGAATAAAAGAATACTTAGAAGAGTATCCTGGAGCAGAATACTGTGATAACTGTACAGATATCTGGTCAATAGAATGTGATATTGCACTTCCCTGTGCCACTCAAAATGAAATGGATGCGGCAGGAGTGCAAACTTTAATCGATAATGGTGTAATAGCAATTGGTGAAGGGGCAAATATGCCTTTAACACCTGAGGCAGTTCAGATTGTTAAAAATAATGATCTCTTTTATATTCCTGGAAAAGCTGCTAATGCTGGTGGAGTTGCAACCTCTGCTATCGAAATGACCCAGAATGCAATGTTTGATGAGTGGACTTTTGATAAGGTTGATCAGGAGCTGCAGAAAATAATGGTTAATATCTATAAAGATGCAAGTGCAGTTGCTGCTGAATATGACATGGAAGGTGACCTGGTTGCAGGAGCCAATATTGCAGGTTTTATGAAAGTTGCTAATGCAATGATTGATCAGGGTGTAGTGTAATTTTATTTTAGTTTAGATAAATAAATTTAATAAATTATAAAATCCCGCCGGCATTTAACTGCCTGAGCGGGATTTTTCTTATCTGAAATTAAATTATTTCAACTATTAACTTTTAAAATTAAGTTATACTGCTAAATATAATTTTATTAAGAATCTCTTCCAAACATTCTATCAAGTACCATAGCTATAATTACTACACCAAGACCGGCTTCAAAACCAAGTCCGATATCAACAGTATTTAAAGATCTAAGCACCGGCTTACCAAGTCCACCTGCACCAATCATAGCCGCAATAACAACCATTGATAGGGAAAGCATAATACACTGATTAATTCCCATCATGATTGAAGGCATAGCTCCCGGTAGTTCAATTTTCATTAAAATCTGCCACCAGTTAGCTCCAAAGGCATGGCCGGCCTCTTCTAATTCTTCATCTACCTGTTGAATTCCAAGGTAGGTTAATCTAATTGGCGGTGCAATGGCAAAAACTACAGTAGCTATTATTCCTGATACATTACCCAAACCAAAGAACATCAAAGCAGGAATCAAATAAACAAAGGGTGGTATTGTCTGCATAAAGTCCAATATAGGACGAGTAATTAAATCCACAGCTTTATTATGTGCTTTGATAATTCCAACTGGTATACCAATTATCAGGGCAATTAAAACAGAAGTTATTATTGAAGATAAAGTTATAATTAAAGGATTCCACATTTCAAGATTTAAAACCAGACCCAGGCCAAGTGCAACAAAGACTGCCATTTTCTTTCCTTTAAGTTTCCAGGCGGCAGCTGCAAATATTGCTATTAAAACTAAGGGATGTGGATAAGCAAGCAGTGCTTCTACTCCACCAACAACTGATTCTATAAATGAGGAAAACCCATTTAAAGGTCCTCTAAAATTACTTATTAAAAAATTGACTAAATTTTCTACCCAGCTCCCTAGAGGAATTTTGGTTGTTAAAAGATCTATTATATTGCTAATAATAATCACCATCCTTATTTAGTTTTACTGGCGGCATCAAAATCTGACACCACCAGCTTTTATTATTGTATTAGTTTGTAATACTTATTATTTTGTGATTTAGTTATTTACTTGATCTGCTATTGCTTTTCTTCCCATTCTGCCATCAGTACTTTCAACTCCAAATACCCACTGATTGACAATATCTAAATTATTAGCAATCCATTCTTCTGCAACTTTTTCTGGATCACGATCTTTATTCTGGTATTCATCAATCCACTTATTCTGAATAGGAGCAGGAACTGTAAACTGTTCTAAGAACTTATAAAAATTAGGGTTTTCATCCTGATAACCATTTCTGGCTACAGTATGCACACTGTCATCTTCGCCCCAGATTCCTTCAGGATCTTCAAGATACTTAAGATCAAACATAACATTCATATAGTGAGGCTTCCAGCCATTAAAAGCAATCCATTCTTCATTATCATAAGCTCGCTGAACTGAAGAAAGCATTCCAGCTGTACTGCTTTCCTTAATTGTCCAGTCACCTAGATTATAAGTATCGTTTTCTATAGCGTCCTGAATAATTATATTTCCATCATTCCCGGGTTCAATACCATATATTTCTTTATTGAATTTATCTGCATGTTCTTCAAGGTCAGCCATTGATTTAACTCCAGCTTCATATACATATTCAGGTACTGCAGTTCTATAAGTTACATCTTCAAGATTAACTCTTACATTATGAACAGCATCTTTTTCTTCATATTCATCAAAGTGCATTTTCATAGTTGGCAGCCAGTTTCCTAAAAAGACATCCAGATCTCCTGTGTCTAAACTTTTAAAGATTATAGATTGAGAACCTGCTGTCATTTCAGTTTCATAACCTAAATATTCGGCAACTTTTGCTGCTACATGAGTCTTAATTGTAACACCAGGCCACTGCACATAACCAAAGTCAATTTTATCATCAGCTGCACTCGCCTGTGGAACTGCAGCAAATACTCCAAATCCTAAAAGAACAATGAGCAATGTTGTAACTAATTTTGTTTTATTCATTTATATCCCTCCCCAGAGATATTATTAATAAATTTAAATTAAACTTTTTCTGATGCCAAATTAGCAACTACATGTGTTTTTACTATTATTCCTTTTAATTTCTGATTATCATCCAGTACCGGCAGTGGTGTGTTAATATCTGCAATTTTAGAAAAAAGATTATTAACACTTTCACCAGGCTCAGCAATTGGAACTTCTTTAATAATCTCGTCCAGGTTTTCTTTATCTTTATTAATGGATTCTACTACATCTTCAATTGTCACAATACCTCTATATTTTCTATTTTCTCCAAGCACAAAGATACTGCCCAGTTCATTATGGCGCATTTTATGAAGTGCGGTTCTTAAGCCATCCTGTTTATATAATACAGCTCTTGGCTTATCCATAATATCTTCAGCCGTTAAAACACGTGAGCGGTTTACATCCTGAACAAATTCTGCAACATAATCATTTTCTGCATTTGTTAATATTTCTTCGTGATTTCCAACCTGAACTATTTCTCCATCTTTCATAATTGCAATTCTATCACCAAGTTTTAATGCTTCATCCAGATCATGAGTAATAAAGACAATTGTTTTATCGATATGTTCATAAAGCTCCAGCAGTTTATCCTGCATATCTTTTTTGATCAGTGGATCTAAAGCACTAAATGGCTCATCCATCAGCAGTATATCGGTATCTACAGCAAGAGCTCGCGCAAGTCCAACCCGCTGCTGCATACCTCCACTTAGCTGATCAGGGTTTTGGTCTTCATAGCCTTCCAGACCAACCTGTTTTAAAGCTGTCATTGCCTTTTCTCTTCTTTTATCTTTATCTATCCCTTCAATTTCCAGACCAAATTCAGCATTTTCTAAAACAGTCCGATATGGAAAGAGTGCAAAATTTTGAAAAACCATTCCGAATTTTTCTTTTCTAAACTTCCTTAACTCATCTTTGCTTAAATCTGTGACATCTGTACCGTCAACAGTGACTGAACCAGCAGTTGGTTCAACTAATCTGTTTAGACAGCGAAGCAGGGTTGATTTTCCACTACCGGAGAGACCCATAATTACAAAGATTTCTCCCTCTTTTACTTCAAAGCTTGCATTATTAATTCCAACTGTGGCCCCTGTTTTTTCCAGAATGTCATCTTTGCTCATTCCTTCTTTAAGCAGTTCTATTTCTTTTTGGCCTTTGCCGTCGAAAACCTTATATAAGTTTTCTGCTTTTATTTTCAATATTTTCACCTCTTTATTTTATTTTTGCTAAAATTTTTCTGACACAAAAAAAGGCCTAGAAAATGTTCTTCGGGAACAAATTCTAAACCTTTATAATTAAAATTAATTCTTATTTATTATCAGCAAGACTATAACTCTGATAATACTGCGAGATAAATTTAACCCGCTTGCTTAACTCCTTAATTAGAATAACAAACTGTCTGCGGCCTGTCAAACCGATAATTAAATTAAAAATTGTCTTTATATTTTAAATTTATTTATAACGGCAGCCAGCGAATAACAGACTGAATCTTTTTATCCCAGTACCCCCATTCATGGACTGCAGATTCTTCTTCGTATTTTAATTTTATCTTATTTTTGCGGCAGAAGTTTTTAAACTTAAGGTTATCCTTATATAAAAAATCTTCAGTCCCACAGCACTGATAAAGTTCAGGAATTTTTTTCTTTTTACCCTTCAATTTTTTTAAGAGATAGAATAAATCATGATTGGTGTTTTCAACCCTGTTTAAATCACCAAAGACCCACTTTAATTCCGGATAGAGCTCTTCTTTTTCCTCTGCTTGTTCTGCATTTTCTGCAATATTTAGAGCTCCTGAAAGGCTGGCAGCTGCAGCAAATCGCTCAGGCTGGTTTAAAGCAATTTTAAAAGCTCCATAGCCACCCATTGATAATCCAGCCAGAAAAGTATTATTTCTGCCAGTCTTAAGTGGAAAGAATTTTTCTGCTATCTCTGGCAGTTCTTCACTGATAAAAGTAAAATAGTTGTTTCCAGCTGCCATATCGGTATAGAAACTGCGGTGGACGTTGGGCATAACCACAGCCAGTCCATATTTATTTGCATAGCGCTCAATTGAAGTTCTTCTCATCCAGGCAGTATGGTCATCAGAAAGACCGTGCAGCAGATAAAGAACTGGATATTTATCCTGATCAGCCTTTGTTTCAATTCCAATTCTCTTTTCACGATTTTCCGGGATAATAACATTCATTGTAGAAGACATTCCTAAAACATCAGAAAAGAAATTACACTGTATAAAAGCCATTTATATCACTCCATAATTTAAGGTCTATTAATATAATACCCTTTTAATTTAAATAATCCTGCCTTTTTTCGGTAAAATTATTTAATTTTTATTATTTATTGTGATGATATTCACTTGTACCAGTTACAAAAGTCGGCTTTTGTACCTGGTACCAACATATCCAAACATATCATTTGACTTTAAAGCTGGCCTGAGATATACTAAGAGAGCTGACTAAAAAAATTAGTGTTTAATAACTTAATAGATAATATAGCAACTAAGCCCTGACTAT
>JBKHDA010000060.1:0-11575 GCA_046541575.1 Halanaerobium sp.
TACTTAAAAAGCCGAAGGTATAAACCTTCGGCAGCATAATCGTCTTATTTAAAAAGCTCTTATTCTAAACCAGCTTCTTTTCTTAAATTTTCTGCGCGATCAATTTTTTCCCAGGGTAAATTAAGATCATGGCGTCCAAAATGACCATAAGCAGCTACCTGTCTGTAAATAGGGTTTCTTAAATTTAAGTTTTTAATTATTTGTGCTGGTCTTAGATCAAATTCTTTTTTTATTATTTCTTCTAATTTGTTTTCAGAAATGCTTGAAGTACCAAAGGTTTCAACCATTACTGACAGTGGTTGAGCTACTCCTATGGCATATGCAATTTGAACTTCACATCTTTCTGCCAGCTCTGCAGCTACAATATTTTTAGCAATATATCTTGCTGCATAGGAAGCAGAGCGGTCAACTTTTGTTGGATCCTTACCTGAAAAAGCTCCTCCACCATGATGAGCTGTTCCTCCATATGTATCAACAATAATTTTTCTTCCTGTTAAACCTGTATCTCCATTTGGGCCACCTATGACGAATCTACCTGTTGGATTAACCAATATTTCTGTACCATCTCTGAGTAAATCAGAATCTATTATTTCCTTAATTACATGTTTGGTGATATCTTTTTTAATCTGTTCCTGAGAAATTTTTGGATGGTGCTGGGAAGAAATTAAAATTTTATCTACATATACCGGCTTATCATCTTCATAAGCAACAGTAACCTGTGTTTTACCATCAGGCCGTAAATATTTTAAAGGGCCATTTTTCCTGACTTCGGCCAGCCTCCGGGCCAGTTTATGAGATAACATAATTGGCAGCGGCATTAACTCCTCAGTTTCGTTAGAAGCATAACCAAACATCAGTCCCTGGTCACCGGCACCTAAATCAGATTTAGACTTACCCTCTTTTTCTTCTAAAGAATGATCTACACCAAGAGCAATATCGCCTGACTGTTCATCAATAGCTGTTAAAACAGCACATGTTTCTCCATCAAAACCATATTTAGCCCTTGTATATCCAATTTCATTAACTGTTTTACGAGCAATCTTTTTTAAATCTACATAACAGGAAGTAGTGATTTCTCCTGCTATTAATATTAACCCGGTGGTAACCATTGTCTCACAAGCAACTCTTGCCTCAGGATCTTTTTCTAAAATTGCATCCAGAACAGCATCAGAAATTTGATCAGCAACTTTATCGGGATGACCTTCAGTTACAGATTCTGAGCTGAATAAATATTTGCGTGTCATAATATCACCTTTCATCTATACATATTCGTATCTAATAATATTTATAATCAATAAATTTAGTTTAGCATATAAAGCCTATACTGTCAATTGAACCGAAATCTTAGTTATTCTGCTTGGATTTTCGGATATAAAAAATCAAAGATATTCCGACAACAATCATCACTAAACTAACTAATCGGGCAACCTGAAATTCTGCAATCAATAAACTATCAGTTCTCTGCTCTTCTATAAAAAATCTAAATAAAGAGTATATTATTAAATAAAATGAAAACACTTCTCCATCTTTTTTCAGACCGGAGCGCAGAAAAAAAAGTAGAAAGATAAATAAAAACAGATTTGCTGCTGATTCATATAAAAAAGTGGCTTCTCTATAAGCACCATCAATATACATCTGTTTTTTTATAAATTCAGGAAACAAATCATAATAATTTTCTGTAACTATCCTTCCATATGCTTCCTGATTAATAAAATTACCCCAGCGTCCTAAAGCCTGAGAAAAGGCAGTTAATGGTGCTAAATAATCAAGGGCCAGCAAAAAGTTTTTATTTCTTTGTCTAGCTAAGAAATATAAAATAATTATTCCCAAAAGCAGTCCCCCGTGAACTGCCAGTCCTCCTTCATTGACTGCCAGAATTTTAGCAGGTCTATTTAGATAATAATTTAAATTAAAAATCACATAATACAATCTAGCCCCAACTATTCCCAGTGGGAAAGCAATGATAATATAGTCTAAAAAAAATTCAAAATCTAAGCGCTTTTCATCTTTTAATAAATAATTTAAAATAAAAAGGGAGATAAGTAGGGCTGAGACTATTAAAAATCCATACCATCTTATCTCAAAAGAAAAAATATTTATCATAATCGGATCAATAATTTTAATCACCTTTTCCAGCGATATTATTATTTTCTTTCTGAATCCAGAATATAATTAAGTATTTTATAAGCCAGTTTTTCTTTTTCCATTAAAGGCAGCTTAGTACTTCCTTCTTCACTTAATATAGTTACCTGGTTTTTACTGCTTCCAAAAGCAATATCTTTATTGCTTATATCATTAGCAACTATATAATCTGCCTGTTTATTTCTTAACTTCTGCTGGGCATTTGCAAGTAGATTTTCACTTTCAGCAGCAAAACCAATCAAAAGCTGAGAATTGCTCTTCTTTTTACCTAATTCAGCCAGAATATCTGTAGTTCTTTCTAAACTTAATGTCAAATTCCCATCTTTTTTCTTGATTTTCTGGCCGCTGAACTGCTGTGGACTATAATCCGCTACTGCAGCTGCCATTATTGTAATATCTGCGTTTTCAAATTCCGCAAATACACTCTTTTTCATTTCAGCGGCACTTTCAACATCAAGCACTTCAACACCCAGGGGCGGCTTTAATTCTGTTGGCCCTGAAATTAATTTTACTTCTGCTCCTCTATAGGCAGCAGCCTCAGCCAGAGCATAACCCATCTTACCACTTGAATAATTGCTTATAAAACGAACCGGGTCTAATGCTTCTCTAGTCGGTCCGGCTGTAATAATTATCTTTTTATTCTGAAGATCTTTTTTAGTCAGCTTTCTTTTTATTTCTTCAACAAGTCTTTCCGGTTCAGGCAGACGCCCCTTACCTGTGTAACCACAGGCTAAATAACCGGCAGCCGGAGTAATAATTTCATATCCAAATTCTTCTAAAGTCTGCATATTTCTCTGGACTATCGGATTCTCAAACATATGAACATTCATCGATGGTGCCAGCATAATTGGGGCCTTTGTAGCCAGAATTACAGTTGTTAATAAATCATCTGCAATTCCAGCAGCAGCTTTAGCAATAAAGTTTGCAGTAGCTGGAGCGATTAAAAACAAATCAGCTTTATCTGCCAGACCTATATGTTTAACTTCACTGGTTGTAGTACTAAAAAGTTTGCTTTCTACAGGCAGGTGAGTTATTGAATGAAAAGTAATGGGATTAATAAATTCTGCTGCAGATTCAGTCATAATGGTATAAACATTATGACCTAACTTGGTTAATGTACTGGCAACCTGCAGAGTTTTATAGGCCGCTATTCCTCCTGTTACACCTAAAACAATGTTTGCAGACATTTTTCTACCCCTTTTTTTAATTAATTTCTTTGAACTTTATCTCTACAGGATTCACAAATCAGACCAAAATATTTTCTGAAGAATCTGTAATACAGTAAGGTTAAATTTTATTGATGTCCGGAAATTACAAATATAAAAATATTATCCACAACAAATCATTAGGTATAATTTCCAGACATTAAAAACAAAGCTTAATTATTTAAGCTTCCTGTCTTTTTTCATAAGTTATTTTGCCTTTTTCAATTTCTTCTAAACTTTTAGAAACCAGTTTCTGACTTCTATATTCTTCCATTAGTTCCTGACCACTTTCATTAAGATGTCTTGCCCTTTTTGCTGCTAAAATAATAACTGTATATAAGCTATCAGCTTTATCAGATAATTCTTCTGAAGAAGGTTCAGTAATCATTGTGAATCTCTCCTTTTCTGTTCTTTAATAATAATTTTTTTAATTTCTCTAACCGCATCAGCTAAACTATCATTAATAACTTCATAATCATATTTATGTACCTCTTTTAACTCCTGCCGAGCATTTTTCAGGCGTAAATTTTTACTCTTGTCACTTTCTGAGCCTCTTTTGTTAAGTCTGTTTTCTAGCTCTTTTAAAGAAGGTGGAACCAGAAAAATGTAGACTGCATCTGGATACTTTTCCCGAACCTGTTTTGCACCCTGTGTATCAATTTCTAAAATTATATCTTCTCCTTCTTCTAATTTCTGATCTACAAATTTTTTAGGAGTTCCATAATAATGGCCGTGTACTAAAGCGCTTTCTATAAATCCATCATTTTCTTCAATTTCTTTAAATTCAGCTTCAGAAATAAAGAAATAATCTTCACCCTCAATTTCACCTTTTCTTTTTTCTCTGGTAGTTGCAGAAACAGAATAGGAAACCCCATCAAAATCTTCAAATAATGCGTCAAGCACAGTGTTTTTGCCCACACCTGATGGTCCGGATAATACAAATAATAAACCTTTTGACATGAAATATACCCCCACTTTATTTATTGTCTTCTAGACGGTGTGAGACAGTTTCTGGCTGTATTGCAGATAATACCACATGATCACTATCTGTAATTATAACCGCTCTTGTACGACGTCCATAGGTAGCATCAATTAACATTCCTCTTTCTCGCGCTTCCTGAATAATCCTTTTTATAGGTGCTGATTCTGGACTAACTACTGCAATCACCCGATTTGCTGCAATAATATTACCAAAACCTATATTGATTAAATTAACATCCATACTAAATACCCCCTAAAATCATATTTATGCAAAATATTCTCGGTCCTTATCTTTATTAATGATACCACAGCATTGCTTTTTTGACAAGGGATGAGCCGCTTCTTTGTTTTAAACAAATGTTTAATTAATTGACTCAACAGGAACTTTCTTTTATACTTAAGTTAATATAATAAAGAATGGAGTGATTATTGTGGCCTTTGATGGAATAATGTTGTCTGCACTAAAAGATAATTTAAAAGAAAAAATAACAGGTGCTCGAATCGAAAAGGCTTATCAAATAGATAAGAAGTATTTAATTATTCGTTTAAGAAATAATAATCAAAATTTAGAGCTTTTAATTTCTACTGATCCTCAGGGAGCAAGAATGAATTTAACTGAACTTAATTTCGATTTTCCTTCCTATCCACCTGACTTCTGTATGATGCTCCGCAAATATTTAAAAAATTCCTATATTCAGCAGATAGTTCAGCCTGATTTTGAAAGAATGATCAGAATTGATATCGAAAAAAGAGGAAAAAAATTCAGCTTAATTGCAGAATTGATGGGCAAATACAGCAATGTAATTTTAGTGGATGACAATGAAATAGTGCTGGATGCAATGAAAAGAATTACTGAAAAGCAGAATTCAGAACGTCAGTTATATCCTGGTATCAAATATGAAAACCCACCGGCTCAGGATAAATTAAACCCACTTGAACTAAAAAATAGCGAGGAATTCAGACAGATTATTGAAGAAGATTTTTCTCAGGCTGCTTTCAGAGCTGTAATGTATAACTTTAGGGGGATTGGACCTTATTCTGCACGAGAAATCGTATACAGAGCCGGTTTAGATCCAGCTGAAAATTATAAGGATTTATCTGATTCAGAAAAAAATAAAATAGCTGATTCAATGCTTAAACTTTTCTCACAGTTTAAAAAAGGAATTTATAATCCAGTAATTGCAGTAAAAGACGAAGATGTTGATTATATTTCGGCCTTTATTCTTAAGCATAGAAATCCAGAAGAGCTGAAAGAATTTGATAATCCTGACTGGATGATGGATTATTACTTTAAAGAATTTCTAAAAGATAAAGAATTGAAACGCGGAATTAGAGAATTAAATAAAGTAGTCAATAATTATTTAAATAAGAACATAAAAAAACAGAAAAAGTTAAAAAAACAGCTACAGGAAAGTAAAGATGCAGAAAAATATAAAAAGATGGGTGAGTTAATTACAGCTAATATTTATCAGATTAATCGCGGCGATGAAAAAATTGTAGTTAATGATTATTACAGTGATGATCAGGAAGAAATAGAAATTAAACTTGACCCTTCAAAATCTCCTTCAGATAATGCTCAAAAATATTTCAAAAAATATAATAAATTGAAAAAAAGTGTTAAGCATTTAAAAAGAGAAATTGCTAAACTGCGCCATGAAGAAAAATATTTAAAACAGGTAAGTATGAATATTGAGCAGGCTGAAACAACTGCTGACTTAGAAGAAATTGAAGCTGAATTGAAAGAAGAAAATTATATAAAAAAACAGAAACAGAATCAAAGAAATAAAAAGAATAAAAAACTGCCTCCGAGAAAATTTATTTCCAGTGATGGCTATCAAATTTTAGTTGGCAGGAACAATAAACAGAATGATCGGCTTACCAAAAAAATAGCCAATGATGGAGATATCTGGCTTCACACAAAGGTAATAGCAGGTTCTCATGTGATTATTAAAAGAGATAATGATTCTGAGGTGCCGGATAAAACTCTAACAGAAGCAGCAGCTATTGCAGCCTATTTTTCTAATGCACGAGAATCTACTAATGTGCCAATAGATTATACACCGGTAGAAAATGTTAATAAACCTAAGGGAGCAAAACCCGGACTTGTTTATTACGAAAAATATCAGACTATTTATATTGACCCGGCGAAAAAAGAATTATTAAAAAAATTAGCAGCAGATTAATTTCTGCTGCTCCATTTATTTTTAACTAGTATAATAATCTTAATTAAAGTGATACTTAAAAACACTGTAATTATAATATTTATTATTCTATTTGGGTGCCGCCGATAATAACTTTCATTTTTCTGCAGAGCCAGATTAATTGTTTTTTTATTATTATCCAGTCTTTTTTTCATTAATATTTTTCCATCTGCATTAATATAAGCACTATAACCACCACTAACTGCTCTAATTACAGGTGTATTTGTTTCGGCAGCTCTGTAAACAGCTGCTGCAAGAGCTAAATTGCTGTAAACTTTAGAGTCTATCTTTTCCTCTGCTGCTGAATTAACTATCAAATTCAATTCATCTGGATAATTACTATCTCTGGAAACCAGCGGCAGAAAAATTTCATCTGAAAATAGATTTAAATAGTTGAGATCTTCTATCTTTATTGTTTCATTTAGCTCAGATGAGCTTATTAATTCCTGATCAAAATTAAGATAGCCAGAAATATAAGAAGATATCTCTTTTAGATAGGGTAAATTTAGTCCTGATAAAGTATTCCGTTTTTTATTACTGCGGTTTTCCAGCTCTAGATCTTCTGTTAACAAAAATAGGGAATTAAATATTTCTGCATCATAGCTGTCAGATTCCGCTGCTCTGCTGCCTAACTGCAGATAAGAACTCTGCAGTGACTGCTCAAGTTGAGAGTTGAGCTGATTTCTATAATAATTATTTCTTATTAAATCAAAACTAAGGGTTTCTATTGGTGTAAATATGTATTTACTTTCTGTGTTTTTAACTAAATTACTTAAAGCCTCAATTTCTCCCTCTATCTTTTTAAACATACTGCTCTTTTCTCCGGTCTCAACTACTGCCAGATCAACTTTTTTATATTCTATTTCCTCTTCAGCAGTTGATTGATTAAATAAAGGTATAGTGATTAAAATTATAAGAATTAGCAAAAGGGGTACAGCTTTTTTCCAGCTGGATTCCAGATAAACTTTAACCGGATAAGAAGCAATTAAAACCGCGATAAATGAAACTAAGAAAATCCCCCCATAGTCGGCATACCGGCTGATTAATGAAAATGAGCTCTGAGTATAGGCAAAATAATTAAAAGGGTTAAAATTGAAAAATTCAAAACGCAAATATTCTAATACAGTCCAGCTTAAAGCAGCAATAAAGGGGCTGTAAGAATATTTAGGCTGTAGAAATTTATTGAGAATAGCCCAGACTGCGAGTATCAGAGCTGAAATTAAAAAGTATAAAAAGAGAATAAATATATTAAATGAAAACGGCATTTTAAGAGCTGAACTTAAAGGTTGATGCAGCCAGTAAAGCGAAAAAACAGAGTTTAAAAAGCCAACTAATAAAGCAATTATAAAAGAATGACTGTAATCATAATCTTTAATCAAATAAATAAGTGGTACAAAAGCAAAATAACTGAGAAAAAATAAAGCCGGAAAATAATGTGGTAATGTAAATAATAATGATGATAAAATTATTAAAAGAAATTCCATATCTCTGCCTCCAGAAATAATTATATACTATAAACTGGAAAAAGGCCAGCTGAAAATAGCCGGCCTTTTTCTTTTATTTAATCTTTATATTTAAGAATTCTCTCTATTGACTTCTTCTATTATTTTATCACTGATATCTCCTGGAACTTTATCATAATGAGAAAATTCCATATCAAATGAACCATAACCACCAGTAATTGACTTTAGTTCTACTGCATAATTAAACATTTCAGCCTGTGGTACTTTTGCTTTAATTATCTGCACCCCATTCTGAGGATCCATTCCTTCAATTCTACCGCGTCTGGAATTGAAATCGCCCATAATATCACCCATAAAATCCTGAGGAACTGTAACTTTAACAGACATAATAGGCTCTAATAAAACCGATCTTGCCCGGGCCAGCGCTTTTCTGAAAGCTTTAGAAGCTGCAATTTTAAATGCCATTTCTGAAGAGTCAACATCATGATAAGATCCATCATATAAGACAACTTTAAAATCTACTACTGGATAACCTGCCAGTGCACCTTCTCCTTTTGCTTCAATGATTCCCTTTTCAACAGCAGGAATATACTGTCCTGGAATTGCCCCACCAAAAATTTCTTCTTCAAACTCAAAACCTCTACCCCTTGGAAGAGGCTCAACCTTCATCAGTACATGACCATACTGGCCGCGTCCACCAGACTGCTTTTTATATTTTTCTTCTACATCAGTTTTTTTCTGGATAGTTTCTCTATAAGCTACTTTTGGCTCTTGAATTATAAAATCAACATCATATTTACGCTGGCATTCTTCTTTAACCATTGTAAAATGAATAGTTCCCATACCATCAAGTATTAATTCTTTTGTTACTTTATTGTAATTAACTTTAAAGGTCGGATCAGAATCACTGTAGCGGTGTAAAGCTGATGCCATTTTTTCTTCATCTATTCCTTCTGCCGGATAAGCAGCTCTGGCATACATCGGTTTTGGAAATTCCAGATCATGATAATAAATATCTGTTTCCGGATCTCTAATTGTAAATGAAGTCTCTAATTCCTCTAACTTGGCTACAGCACCAATCTCACCGGCTGTTAAATCATCAACATTGTTTTGATCCTGACCGTTAAGTTTATATAACTTGGTAACTTTAATTTCTTCGTCAATATTTGGAATATAAACCAGATCATCTCTTTCTAATTTACCGGAAAAAACTCTAAAGATAGATAACTTTCCAATATAAGGATCAACCATAGTTTTGCAGACCTGGGCACTAAATTTACTTTCTGGAACAGGTGTTAAAACATTACCAGATTCAACTATATGATTAGAATGAACTTCAGCAGCTGAGGGGAAAATTTTTGTTAGATCATCAAGAAACTTGGCAACACCACAGTTCTGCAGAGCTGAACCTGCGAAAACCGGAACAAGTTCTTCACCTGCAACTTCCTCTTCAAAGGCTTTAGTTAATTCTTTGACTGTTATTTTTTCGCCATCAAGATATTTAATCATTAAATCTTCTTTCAGCTCAACTATTTCTTCAGTTAACTTCAACTCATAATCTGCTACTCTTTCCTTTTCTGAATCAGGAACAGGGAAAGCCTCTGGCTTACCATCAACACTTTTGTAAAGTTTTTCATCCAGTAAATCTATTATCCCTTCAAACTTGCCGTCTTCATAATAAGGAATAGTTACAATTGCAAAACTGTCATCATATGTAGAGCGAAGTTCCTCAATGACTTTATCAAAATTAGCTTCTTCCTTATCAATTTTATTAATAAATACAGCCTTTGCCAGGTCATTTTTTTTAGCTAATTCCCAGACATAACCTGTATTAACTTCAATTCCGGCTGTTGCATCAACCAGCAGCACTGCACTCTCAACCATTCTTAAAGCACTAATTACTTCACTGCGGAAATCTGCATAACCGGGTGTATCAATAAAATGAAATAATTTATTATGCCATTCAAAATTAAAATAACTGTTGTGAACGGAATGTTTATGTTCTTTTTCCACTGGACTAAAATCAGAATGAGAATTACCTTTATCAACACTTCCCGGCTGCTCGATTACACCTGCATTATAAAGCAGCATCTCAGTCAGTGTTGATTTACCCGCACCTCCATGGGATATAAAGCAAAAATTTCTAATATCTTTACTAGTAATTTTACTCAATTTTTCCACCAACCTTTCATTTTATTAATGTTTATTTTTTAGAATGTCAGTTTAGCTTGTTTAAATCTTCTGACATAATATCTTAAATAATTTTCTGTATTTTATTACTTCTACAATAGTTATTTAAATTCCTTTAATTTTTTGAATATTATTTTAAAAAAATATCTACTCCTCATGCTGAACTTAAAAATCAATCACCAGGAGTAGATTATAGAGAACATTTACTGCAATAATTTGTTGGTTAACATTTTTCCTTAACTGTCCGGGCAACATTTTTACCGAGTACATAACATTTCTCTAAAATATTTCCATCTGGTGCAAACTGTGATTCAATTACCGGCTCAATCAGGTCACAGTGAACGGTTTCTTTAAAATCTTCTAACCTATCTAGAGCTCCACCACTCCAGCTGTAAGAACCAAAGATACCGAGTACCCTATCTCTTAGATTTCTGCTTTCCAGACTCATCAATAAATATTCCATTGGAGGAAATATCTTTGTATTATAGGTGCAGCTGCCTAATACAATACCCTTGTATTTCCAGATATCATTAATAATAAAGGAAACATCTTTCCGTGAAACATCAAATAACTTAATCTGTTCAATACCATTTTCAGAGAGTGAGCGGGCAACTGCCTCTGCCATTACCTTTGTATTACCATACATTGATCCGTAGACAACCACAACACCTTCTTCAGTCTGCTGCTGACTCCATTTGTCATATTCCTCAATAATATGAGCGGGATCCTCTCTCCAGACAAGTCCATGTGTAGAAGCAATCATACCGATTTCATCAATCTCTTTGCGCAGTCTGGAAATGGCTTTATGAACAACCGGACCATATTTCCCAATAATATTGGAAAAATATCTTCTGATTTCATCTTTAAAATGCTCAACATTAACCTCATCATCAAATAAATATCCATTTAGAGAACCAAAACCACCAAAGGCATCTCCTGTAAATAATATTTTATCCTTCTGATCAAAGGTCATCATGGTTTCCGGCCAGTGAACCATTGGAGTCAGATAAAACTTAAGAGTTCTGGAACCTAAATCAAGTTCATCTCCATCTTTGATAACCATTGTGTCTTCAGTAATCCCGTAAAAGCCTTCTAAAAAGTTCATTGTCTTGGCATTACCCACAATTTTCATTTCCGGAAAAGCCTCCCGCATTGACTTGATTGAACCGGAATGGTCAGGCTCCATATGGTTAATAATTAAATAATCAACTGTTTTATCTCCAATTACATCTTTTACCTTCTCTAAATATGTATCTGTGTAATTGATTTTAACTGTATCTATTAAAGCAACCTTATCATCATTAATTACATAAGAATTGTAAGAAATACCTTCAGGTAAAGGCCATAAAGACTCAAATAAGTCAGTCTCCTTATCATTTACTCCAACCCAGTG
>JBKHDA010000061.1:0-11571 GCA_046541575.1 Halanaerobium sp.
AATTTATTAGGTCCGGAAGAAATAACTGAATAAGTAATCAAAGTTGGAGAAAAAAGGTGAATCGAAATAATATGCAGATGCTGTTGCTGGGAATGCTTGCAGGTGCTTTTATTGCTCTGGGTGCTTATGCAGCGAATATGGTAAGTCACAGCATTATAGATAATTATGGTATTTTCAAATTCATTCAGGGAGCAGTTTTTCCAGTCGGACTGATTTTAGTGCTGGTGGCAGGTGCTGACCTATTCACCGGTAATACACTGATTTTTTTGGGCTTTTTAGATAGGAAAATTAGTCTTAAAGAAATGTTGAATAACTGGGTTTTAATTTACCTGGGTAATTTTATCGGATCATTAATTTTTGCTATGCTTGTTTATTATTCCGGCCTCTTAAATACTTCAGATGGTGCTCTGGGAGTCTTACATGTAAAAATCGCTGCTGATAAGGTTTCTTTAACAGCCTTTCAGATATTTATACGTGGTATTCTTGCTAATTTTCTTGTTTGTCTGGCAGTCTGGATGGGAATTGGAGCTAAAGACATGGTAGGAAAAGTTCTGGCCTGTTGGTTTCCAATAATGACTTTTGTAGCCGGGGGTTTTGAACACAGTATAGCCAATATGTATTATATACCGATAGGTATTCTGGCCAAAAGTAGTTTTGGCGAATTGGCTGGAATCAGTTCTGCTAAACTGGCAAGTTTAAATTCAGGAGGGCTGTTCTATAATTTAATATTTTCAACTGCTGGTAATATAATAGGTGGAGGAGTAATTATTAGTTTAATTTACTGGTTGATATTTAAAGTGGATTCTAAAAAAGAAAGATTTGAAAAAAATGCTTCAGTTAACAAAGTTAGTTAGTCTCGATTAGCTTTGACTGTATTTTTATTCTTAGATATTTGTATCTTAAAGTATGCTTTATAAAATGTTTTTAAAAACATAAAGATTATAGATAATTTTAAAAAAGAGAAGTCCTTCTTTAAATAATAGGAGAATATTTATCAGAGAAATAAAAATAAGCACAGGGAGGACTTCTCATAATGATTATAGCATTTATTAGATTAGCGAAATTTTGAGTGCTAAAAAATAATTAAAAAGTCCTTGACGAGAACCATTTATGCTGTTATAATAATAATCGTCGTCTGAAACAATCAAGTCGTTCATTAGCTGATGTTTCACGGTCTTAAACCCCAAAAAAAGGGTTTAAGAAAGGGAGAAATCCCCTATATAACAATAATCTTAATATGCGCCCGTAGCTCAACTGGATAGAGCGTCTGACTACGGATCAGAAGGCTAGGGGTTCGACTCCTCTCGGGTGCGCCATTTTAAATAAGATAGCAAAACTAAACTCCCGATTATTATATCAGGGAGATTTTTATATTTATATCCTTTTTTAATCAAAACAATTCACAAACCCTTCTTAAGATTATATAATAAAGATAGCATATTGAAAGCGGATCAATAATCATGATTTTTAACTAAGAGGGGTTTATTAATATGAGCTTAAAAAAAATTGTTCAAAAATTAGAAGGTAAAGGGTTCTGGCTGCTTATTGTTTTATTTTGTGCAGTTTTGTTTGTTGGTATCTTGCTATTTTTCTATTTCAACTTTTTTAATTCTCCGGATGTCTCTAATAAAGTTTCAACTTCAGAAAATGGGAAAGTAATTTCTCTGGCAGAAATAGAAAAAGAAAACGCTCAATTAGAAGAGTTAATATATAACAGACAATCAGTTAGGAGTTATAAAGATCAGGAGATTTCTTTTAAGAACATTTCTAAAATCCTCTGGTCAACTATTGGGACTACTGTTGATGGCCTTAGTGGTCCTACTCGTGCTGCACCTTCTGCTGGAGCTACTGATCCTCTGGAAATTTTTTTATTAGCCCAAAATATTAAAGATCTAGAAGCTGGCATATATCATTATCATCCTGAGGAACATCATTTAGTTAGAAAAATTGAAGGGTTAAAGATAGATTTGCTGACTGAAGCTGCTTTAAATCAGGAGGCTGTTGTTAACGCTGCAGCAGTTGTAATAATAACTGCTGATTATAGTAGAACTACAGAACGTTATGGAGACCGAGGCCGAAAATATGTCCATCTTGAAGCGGGTCATGCAGCTCAAAATGTAAATTTAATGGCTGAGAAGCTTGACCTGGGCTCAGTAAATATTGGCGCTTTTAAAGATGAAGAAATCACTTCTCTGATTGGAGAAGTTGATTATCAACCGTTACTTCTTATCCCGGTTGCAGCACCCTGAAAATTATCCTAAAAAAACCTTGCAAAAGCTAAAAGCAGCTGTTATAATAGTTAATGTTGCAAGTTAAAATGTAGCATTTATTCAGGAGATATTCTATGGAAAATGATATAAAATATATGAAGATGGCCCTGGCAGAAGCCAGGAAAGCTTATCAAAGAGCTGAAGTTCCAATCGGTGCAGTTGTTGTCTGTAATGATCAGGTTGTTGGCCGTGGGTTTAATCTCCGGGAGCAAACTCAGGACCCGACTTCTCATGCTGAAATGATTGCTCTGAGAGAAGCAGCCGCAAATGAGGCCAGCTGGCGGCTGGAAGACTGTCAGCTTTATGTGACTTTAGAGCCCTGCCCGATGTGTGCAGGAGCAATACTACAGTCGCGGATTAAGCGCCTTGTTTATGGAGCCAGTGATCCCAAAGCAGGAGCTGTTAGAAGCCTTTATCAGCTTTTAGATGATGATCGTTTTAATCATCAGGTCGAAGTTGAGTCAGGTGTGATGGAAAAAGAATCAGCTCAGCTTTTAAAAGATTTTTTCCGTGAGTTAAGACAACGGAAGGATGGGTGAGTCTGGCTGAAACCGCTCGACTCGAAATCGAGTAGACAGTTCTGCTGTCTCGAGGGTTCAAATCCCTCTCCTTCCGCCATTAGATTTTATCAGCCATAGAATCATATATAAATTTTCAAAGTAGAGACTTAGAATTGGAGTAATTAAGTTAGGGTTTTATCTAACTTCTGACGGCCTCGATGGCCAAATACTGAAACTAACCTTGCGTATTATTAAAGAAAGTTTCAGTGCAACCTCCAACTTCTAACAAGGAGAGGTGTCCGAGTCTGGCTTAAGGGGCCCGCCTGGAAAGCGGGTGTAGGCTCAAACCTACCGAGGGTTCGAATCCCTCCCTCTCCGCCATTAAAAATTTTATAATTTTTGTTAAGATTTGGCCGCACTAGATGGGGTGGTAGCGGTACCCTATAACCTGCAAACCGCTATAGCAGGATTGACGCCGTGGCTGAGGATTTTTTCTTTCAGGGTCTGGCCCTGATAAGTAGTGTTGACAATTGGGTCTCGCGCAATGAAGTCTTGTGAACCCCGTCAGGTCCGGGAGGAAGCAGCGGTAAGCAAGTCGCTTCATGTGCCGCGAGGGTGCCTGGTTCGAGCCAACTGTCAGGGTAACGCCTGGGAGAAAATCTTCGAAACACGGTGTGCGGCCACTTTTTTAAAACACCCGGAATAGGGTGTTTTTGTTATATAATATTATTTTGAGGTGAAAAAAATGTCCTTTCTCTCTCTTTATCGAAAATACAGGCCAGAAAATTTCAATGATCTGATCGGTCAGGATCAGGTTAAACAGACTTTAAAAAACGCTCTAAAAAATGATAGAGTAACTCATGCCTATCTATTTGCTGGTCCCCGGGGAACAGGAAAAACTTCGATGGCCAAGGTTTTTGCCAAGTCACTTAATTGTGCCAGTCCATCTGCAGATTTTGAACCCTGTGGAGAATGCAATTCCTGTCAGCGCATAGAAAAGGGTAATTCTCTTGATGTGATTGAAATCGATGCTGCTTCTAACCGCGGTATTGACGAAATTAGAGAATTGAGAGAAAAGGTAAAATTTTATCCCGGTGAGGGTAAATATAAGGTATATATTATAGATGAGGTGCATATGCTGACCAAAGGTGCTTTCAATGCTCTTTTAAAAACTCTGGAAGAACCGCCTGAAAGTGTGGTTTTTATTCTGGCAACTACTGAGCCTCATGATGTAATCACAACAATAATGTCCCGCTGTCAGCGTTTCGATTTCACTTTATTAACCTTAACTAATCTAAAAAAGCGTTTAAAATACATTGCTGAGGCTGAAGGTTATGAAATTGATAAAGAATCACTTGATATTTTAGCGCGCAGTGCCCGCGGCGGAATGAGAGATGCAATTAGCCTTTTAGATCAGGCTATCTCTTTTAGTGATGGTCAGCTTAGTGTAGAAGAAATTTCGCGGATGCTGGGCAGAATTGATAAATCAGATTTAAAAGAATTTTTACTCCATTTAAGTAAAAATAGAAGTCAGCAGGCTCTGGAGCTGTTAAACAAACAGCTGGAATCAGGTCTTGGTATAGAGAGATTTAGTGATGAACTAATAGAATACTGTCGTGAATTACTTTTAATTAAAGAATGCGGCATTGATTCTGGTATTCTCGAATATTCCCGCAGTTATTTAGAGGAAATTGCTTCTGTAGCTGCCAATTTAAGTACTAAAAAGATAACAAATATTATTGATGAATTTGCATCTTTAAAAGATAAATTAAGATCAAGTGCCAGACCCCGTTTACAATTGGAGATAAGTGTTATAAAATTAAGTAGTAGAGGCAGCAGCGGTAGTTCATTGGAAGCCCGGCTTTCAGAACTGGAATTTAAACTGGATAATTTCCTTAATAATAAGGATCACTCCGAGCGGCCGCAGTTTATTCATAAAAAGGAAGCTGCTGAAAATAAAAAAACAGAAAACAAAACTGAAAGCAGCATAGAAACTAAAGCTGAAAAAACTGAAAAGCCAAAAAAATCTGCTCAAGTTGAGTCAAAAAACAAACAGGCTCAGGCTAAGGATCAGTCAGAATCTGTTCAAAAAGAAAAAGCTACACCAGAACAAGCTGCTTCTAAGGCTGCAGGAAAAGAAGAAAACTTTCAGGAAAAAGATACAGCAGATAAAGCTGTCAGCCTGACCCGGGTTAAAGAAAACTGGGCCAGAGTTTTAAAGGAAATTCGTCAGCTTGATGTTTCAGTACAGGCGCTTTTAAGAGAGGGTTCTCCAGCAGCGGTGGAGGGGAAAACAATAATTATTGCTTTTCCGGAAAGTAAAAAATTCCACTATAAGGGAGCTGCTTCTAATAAAGCTTTAATAGCTAGAGTGTTAAGAAATGTGTTGAATGAGGCTGTTGAGTTAGAGTTTCATCTTGGTGCTAAAAAAAAAATAAATGACAGCAAATCAGGAAGTAAGCTTGATATTCAGCCTGAAGGTCAAAATGAAGCTGCTGATTTAGTTGAAGATCGCAGTCCGGCTGCTGATTCAAATCAGGTAAGTGCCCAGGACCATAGTTTTGATTCTAATGACTCAGAAGAACTTTCAGAAAATAATGAAGAAGACTCAGGAGAAAATAATTTCGTGACTGGAGAACCTGCTGCTCAGGATATAGAAAATGAAACTGAGCCGGCTGGTGATTTAGATATAGAAGATTTAGCCAGGATTTTTTCTGGTGAGATTATTGAAGTTGATCAATCAATTTTAGAAAATAGAGGAGGAAATTAAAATGAATATGCAAAAAATGATGAAACAGGCACAGAAGATGCAGGCTAAGATGGCTAAGATGCAGGAAGAGCTGGAAGAGAAGACACTTGAGGCGACTGCTGGTGGTGGTGCTGTTAAGGTAGTAGTTAATGGTAAGCAGGAAATTGTTGATCTGCAGATTGATCCTGAAGTAGTTGATCCTGAAGATGTAGAAATGCTGGAAGATTTAGTGCTGGCAGCTGTTAATCAGGGTATGCGCGAAATTCAGGAAATGGTAAATGATGAAATGGGTAAAGTAACTGGTGGTATGAACCTACCAGGGATGCCCTAATGAATCCATATCCCAAACCAATGGGGAAATTGATCGGCGAGCTCAGCAAACTGCCCGGTATCGGGCCTAAAACTGCTCGCCGTCTTTCTTTTTATATACTGGGGCAGCCTAAAAATGATGTAAAAACCCTGGCAGATGCTTTAATTGAGGCCCGTGAGAAAATCAATTACTGTTCTAACTGTAATCATCTGACTGAAGGTGATACCTGTTCTTTCTGTAAGTCTGAAGAAAGAGACAGAACTTCAATCTGTGTTGTAGAAAGTCCACGTGATGTAGTAGCAATGGAAAAAACCGGTGAATACAATGGCCTTTATCATGTGCTGCACGGAGCTATCTCACCGATGGATGGAATTGGTCCAGATGAGATAAAAATTCGTTCTTTAATTCCAAGGCTGGAACAGGATCAGGTGCAGGAGGTTATTGTAGCAACTGACCCTAATGCAGAAGGTGATGCAACTGCAATGTATCTTGCTAAGCTGATTAAACCGCTTGGTGTTAAAGTGACCAGGATTGCTCATGGGATTCCGGTTGGTGGAGATTTAGAATATGCAGATGAAGTAACCTTATCCAAAGCTTTAGAAGGAAGAAGAGAATTATAGTGTGCATGTACCGTTTACCAAACCAATAAATGGAAAATATCATTATAATTAATTACCCATTATTTCAAATGCGAAATAATGGGTTTTTTAAATAATAAAGTCTCTATAGAGGGTTATCAGAGGATAATCGCAAACAAATGTTGATAATATCTGGTAAATAATGGGTCGGCAAACGGTACCTGCACTTTTTACAGCTTGACATTACCCCTGAGCTTTGTTAAAATATTTAAAATATTAGATTGTTCTTAGCTTAAATTATTATCCATTTATCTCATTTTATTACTTACATAAGTCATAAAGTTGCATTAAGCAGCACTATGTTCATAATTTTTAAGTACTAATTTTCACAAAATAAGGAGGTTGGTTATGGAAAAAATAATTAAAGAAGGCTTGACTTTTGATGATGTTCTGCTGGTACCGGCAGAATCAAATGTAGTTCCCAAAGAAGTAAGTACAAGATCTAAACTAACTGATGAGATTTATCTCAACACTCCGATTATATCTGCTGGAATGGATACAGTTACCGAAGGAGATATGGCAATTGCAATGGCCAGAGAGGGTGGACTGGGAGTAATTCATAAAAACATGCCGATTGATGTCCAGGCAGCAGAGGTTGACCGGGTTAAGCGCTCTGAAAGTGGAGTAATCGTTGATCCTTTCTTTTTGAGTCCGGATGCTCTGATTGAAGAGGCGGAAGCCTTAATGTCTAAATATCATATTTCTGGTGTGCCAATTGTTGATGAGAAAGAAAAGCTGCTTGGAATTTTGACTAATCGGGATCTTCGTTTTGTAGAAGATTATAATCGTCCGGTTTCAGAGGTAATGACAGATGAAGAACTGGTAACAGCTCCGGTTGGGACTGATTTAGAAGGAGCCAAAGCCCAGTTAAGAAAACATAAAATAGAAAAACTGCCAATAGTTGATGATCAGGGAATTTTAAGAGGATTAATTACTATTAAAGATATAGAAAAAGCAAAACAGTATCCCCAGGCTTCAAAGGATAAGCAGGGAAGACTGCTGGCTGCAGCTGCTGTTGGTACGGGTAATGATACAGACCAAAGAGTAGCAGCTCTTGTTGAAGCTGGAGTTGATATTCTGGTAATTGATACAGCTCACGGACACTCACAAAATGTGATAAATGTAGTTAAGAAAATCAAAGATAAATATCCAGAGCTGCCTGTAATTGCAGGTAATGTCGCCACTGCAGAAGCAACAGAAGCTTTAATTAAAGCTGGAGCAGATGTTGTTAAGGTTGGAATCGGACCCGGCTCAATCTGTACAACCAGAGTTGTTGCTGGTGTTGGTGTTCCGCAGATTACTGCGATTAATGATGCGGCTAAAGTGGCCAAAAAGCACGGGAAAACAGTAATTGCTGATGGTGGAATTAAATATTCTGGTGATATTGTGAAGGCTATTTCTGCCGGGGCCAATTCTGTAATGATCGGAAGTCTGCTGGCAGGAACAGAAGAAAGTCCGGGAGAATTAGAAATTTACAAAGGAAGAAGTTATAAAGTCTATCGCGGTATGGGCTCGGTTAGTGCTATGAAAAAGGGAAGTAAAGACCGCTATTTCCAGGAAGATGAAACTGAATCAGAAAAATTTGTACCTGAGGGGATTGAAGGAAGAGTTCCTTATAAAGGTACCTTAGCAGAAACAGTTTATCAGCTGGTCGGAGGCTTAAAGTCTGGTATGGGTTACTGTGGAACTCCTGATATTGATTCACTGATCGAAGACTCTAAAATGATCAGAATTTCTGCTGCCGGTCTCCGCGAAAGCCATCCCCATGATGTTAAAGTAACAAAAGAAGCTCCCAATTATAGTGTTGATTAAAAAATTTAAGCTGGTAAATGAGGCTCTCTGCTCTTTTTGGGTGGAGAGTTTTTATTCACTACAAAATGACATTTTTTCACACTGAAGAATTCTTTGTTGCTAGTTTAACAGACATTAGGGAAGAATAGTATTAAGATTATATCTGTAGGTTGATTGAAATCAAAATTTGCAATTAAAAACGCTATAAAATTTATTAAAGTTCATAACAGGGGGAATTGAAATGAGCGATAAAAATAGACAGGAAGAAAATTTAATAATTATTGGTGGTGGACCTGGTGGGCTTTCTGCCTCAATTTATGCAGCCCGTAATGGAGTGGCACCTCTAGTTTTAAATGGACCGGAACCGGGTGGGCAGATTACAACAACATCTGAACTCGAAAATTATCCCGGCTTTCCTAATCCTATCGGTGGTTTTGAGCTAACACAAAAAATGACCGAGCAGGCTGAAAATTTTGGTGTTCGTTTAAAATATGAAAGTGCAGAAGATGTTGATTTTTCTGGAGATAAATTTACTGTTAAAACTGAAATGGGAGAATATATTGCTGATTCAATAGTTATTGCTACAGGAGCTGAGCCCAAAACACTTGGTTTAGATAAAGAAGACAGCTTCCGCGGTAATGGTGTTTCCTACTGTGCGACCTGTGATGCTGCTTTTTTTAGAAATAAAGAAGTGGCTATTGTAGGTGGTGGAGATACTGCTTTATGGGAATCAACATTTTTAGCTAAATTTGCTTCTAAGGTTTATATACTGCACCGCCGAGACAAATTTAGAGGTGCTAAAATTTTAGGAGATCGAGTTAAAGCCAAAGAAAATATTGAAATTCTTTGGAATACAGAGGTTAAAGAACTTAAAGGTGAAAAGAAATTAAAAGGACTGCGAATTTTTAATAATCAAAGCAATGAGGAAAGAGATCTTGATGTTAATGGATTATTTATTGCCATTGGACATAAGCCGAGAACAGAATGTCTCAAGGGACAGATTGAATTAGATGATTATGGTTATATAGTTACAGATAAAAAACAGCACACCAATATTCCGGGTGTTTTTGCCTGTGGTGATGTTCAGGATCCTGAATACCGCCAGGTTGTTATTGCTGCCGGATCTGGTGCTAAAGCTGCTATTGAGGCTTCAGAATATATTGAAGAAAAAGAGAATTCTTTTCCTGCAAAAGATGTTAAGATGAGAAATCTGCCTGATGAAGATCAGGATGATTCTGCAGCTGAAAAAGAAGAAGGCGGGTTAAGTTTAAGCCTAAGTCTGGATTAAGAAAAATCCGAATTAAGATAAATTTTAATTAAGATAAATAACAGATAATTTTAATCGAAATTTAATAAAATTAAAACCTATAGATTTCAGAGTCGACAGGGCTTCCTTAAAGTTAATTGGAGGAGCTTTAGTCGACTTTTCTTTTATTGCATTAGCTGGATGATTATTATATAATTATAATATAAATAAGATTATTTTAACAAAGTTTAAAGTTGAGAGAGGAGCTGGCAGTTTTGGAGGAAGGTTTTTTTATTACATTTGAAGGTATTGAGGGATCGGGGAAGACAACCCAGATAAATTTACTTGCAGATTATCTGCAAAAAAAGGGTTATGATGTGTTAGTCAGCAGAGAGCCCGGAGGAACTGCCTTAGGTAAAAAAATCAGGCAGCTGCTTTTAGATCCTCAGTATCATTCAATGGATTATAGAACAGAAATTCTCCTTTATGCTGCTGATAGAGCTCAGCATGTTAAGGAAAAAATTAAACCTGCTTTAGAGCAGGGGAAAATTGTTATTTCAGATAGATTTGTTGATTCCAATCTTGCCTATCAGGCAGCTGGACGAGGACTTGATTATGAGATGGTTTATCAAATTAATGATTGGGTAATTGATTCTACCTGGCCTGATTTAACTCTGATTTTAGATATTGATATCAAAGAAGGCTTAAAAAGAGCCAGAGAGCTAAGTCTTGATTCAGCAGGAGACAGACTGGAGAGAGAAGTTGATGATTTCCATCAGCGGGTCAGAAATGCTTATCTGAAGATGGCTGAGTCAGCAAGATTTGCTCTGGTAGACGCAGGTAGAAGCAGAGAAGAAGTCCAAAAAGATATAAAAAATATTATCACCAGGAGGTTATTCTAATGGAAAAAAGAGCAGAAACAGGTAAAACTGTAAAAATGGTAGTGGCTATTGTTCATGACCATGATGCAGCAGATCTTCTGGAAGCACTGACAGCTGCTGGTTTTCAGGCGACAAAGATGGCATCAACTGGTGGTTTTTTGAGAGAAGGAAACACTACTTTTATGATTGGCTCAGATGAAGAGCATGTAGAGGAAGTTCTGGATATTATTAGGGAAAACTGTGAGTCACGCAAAAAAACAGTAGCCCCTATGTCTCCTGTCGCTAATTCCTTAGAAGGTTATTATTCTTTTCCAATGGAAATTAAAATTGGAGGAGCAACTGTATTTATTATAGATGTGGAACAGTTCATGAAAATGTAAGTAAGAGGAGTTTTTAGATGAGTTTTAACTCAGTTATTGGACAAAAAGAAGCGGTAGAAATACTGCAGGATGAAATAAAAAAAGATCGAATCAGCCATGCCTATCTTTTTTCTGCTAAAAAAGGCAGTGGCAAATCAAAACTTGCTTTTGAATTTGCAAAAGCCAGCTTTTGTGAGGAATCTGTGGCTGACAGCTGTGGAAGCTGTATTAACTGCCGCAAAATGGATCACCAGAACCATCCTGATTTCAAGCTGATTTCTGTTCTGGAAGCTAAAAGTGCAATTTCTATTGATCAAATAAGAGAACTCAAAAAGGAAATTGCCTATAAACCTTATGACAGCGATCATAAAATTTATGTGATAGAAGAAGCAGAAAAAATGACTAAAGAAGCTTCAAATTCACTTTTAAAAACTTTAGAGGAGCCGCCATCTTTTGCTACCATAATTTTACTGGCAGCAGATAGTGGGAAACTACTGCCGACAATTGTTTCACGCTGTCAGCAGATTGAGCTGCGGAATGTGAGCCGGCATAAAATTAAAGAACTGCTTCTGGCTGAAGGATTAAAAGAAGAGCAGGCAGAGATAATAAGCAGAACTGCAGCTGGAAGTCCCGGTAAAGCCCTTGCGATAGCCGAAATTGAAAATTATTTTGAAAAAAGAGAGCAAATTTATGATTTTTTAAAAAATATAAACAGTAAAAATACAATTGAAATTTTTCAGATCACTGAGAAATTGAGCTCACTGCTTAAAGATGATTTTCCCTGTTTTAATTTGCTATCAGACTGGTATCGCGATATAATGATGATT
>JBKHDA010000062.1:0-11249 GCA_046541575.1 Halanaerobium sp.
GCACATTGTGGGCCTGAGAACCGGTAAAATAATGGAGTGCAGATGGAAATTCCTCACTGCTGACCAGTCTAAAATCTGTCTGAACTCCCTGCTCAGTTCTGATGCTGACCTTTGTCTCACCTGCACCAATAACCTCAGCAGTAAAATTTAAATTCTTAAGCTTTTTAGAAAGCTCTTTTGGCCTGGAGCTGGCAATCAAAATATCTAAATCACCTGTCAGCTCTTTGGCTCTTCGGCTGCTGCCGCAGATTTCTATTTTCTCAAATAGTTCAGGCTCAACTTCATTTTTGATTGTTTCAATAATACCTCTTGCTGTTTTCAAAGCTGTGGCCAGCCTGATTTTATCTACATATTTTTCATGATTTTTGAGGGCTTTAAGGAGTTTGGCTTCTGATTTTTTACCAAATCCCTTCAGCTTTTGAACCTGACCCTCTTTTAGCGCTTCTTCTAAACTCATTAAATCTTCGATTTCTAATTCATAATAAAAGCGGTGAGCTGTTTTCGGTCCCAGACCCTGGATATCGGTCATTTCGATTACTCCAGGCGGCAGCTCAGCTTTTATTGCTTCCATTTCTTCTATTACTCCATCCTGCAGCAGCTCAGTAATTGCCTCAGCTATACCGCTGCCGATCCCCTTTATTTCTTTGAGTTTATCTGCTGCTGCCAGTTCAGAAATATTATCTGAATAAGATTCTATTTTGCGGGCTGCATTTGTATAGGCTCTAATTTTAAAATCATTTTCGCCTTTAATTGCCATTAAATCAGCAAATTTGGACAGTATTTTTGCAATTTCTTTGTTGCTCATTTCCTTCATTATGACACCTCTTTCCTCTAATATATCTTAATTCAATTAAAATGGGAAAAGGCCATGAAGATCTCATGGCCGAAAAATTTCTTCAATCTTTGATTGTATAAAAGGTGATGCCTCAATAATTCTGCTGGCCAGAAATGATTCATTTAAAACATCATTAATATTTTGATAGGGAATCTGGCCCAGAATTAGTATCATCAAATAGATTATAATCCCGGCTTTTACTATTCCCAGCAGAAATCCCAGTGCCTTATCTACCGGCTGTAGAAATATTGCATCTACTATTTTTTTCAAAGTAATACCAAGGACATGAATCACAATATTAACCACAATAAAGACTACTGCAAAAGAAATAAACTGCAGCATTGAAAGAGATAAATCTAAATAAGGCTCTAAAAATTGAGTAAAATACTCATACTGTCTGACTGCAACAAATAATGCAGCCAGCAGCCCAAGTATAGTACTCGTCTGATCGATAAATCCTCTTCTAAAGCCATTGTAGGCGAAAAAGAGTATAATTACTAAAATAATGATATCGAGGAAGTTAATTATATCCAATTAGTCTACCTCCTCGAGAAGAGTATTTAATTCCTCATTCTCCTGACGCAGTTTTTTTAACTCCTGATGTAAGCTCTGGTTAGCTTCTTTAAGCCTTTCTTTTTCTTTACTTAAATCAACACACTGACTGCGCAGTTTAAAATATTCATCAGCCAGATTAATCATCATCAGATGGGACAGGCGCCTGAAGGGAAGTTTGGGATAGGCATTTTTGAGCTCCTGTCCTGTTTTTTCTACATGATCAGCAAGTTTATTTATATATTCCTCACTGAAGTCTCCGGTCACTGTAAACTGATCTCCCAGAATATTCAATTTAAATTTTTTCTTATTTTGATCTTTTTCTTCTATCATTAGCAACATCTCCAGCTATAGTAGTCTACTTTATTATATTCATTACAAAAGTCGAAATTCCTGCCTAAAATCTTAATTTCCTCTAATTTCTGCAGAATATTCTTCTTTGAGATGTTTTACTATCTGATTAAAGCGCTCATTTACTTCCTGATCTGTTAAAGTTCTATCCTCTGCCTGGAATTTCAATTCGAAGGCAGCACTTTTATATCCATCCTTAATCTGATCACCCTGATAGATATCAAAAAGATCCAGCCCCTTAAGCATTGAACCTCCCTTTTCTTTAATTGCCTGATAAATATCACCGACTGCAATATCCTCAGCCAGTACAACTGCCAGATCTCTGGCAAGAACTGGATATTTAACCAGTTTTTCGTAGTGATATGATTTTTCTGAACTGACATCAAATAAGAAATTCAGGTCCAGCTCAAAAATAGTTGTTCCTTCAGGTAGATCATTTTCCTCAGCCAGCTCCGGATGAATCTCCCCAATAAAGCCAAAGGTCTGAGTCTGATCATATTTTATCTCAGCTCTGCGGCCCGGATGCAGAAAATCTCGATTATCATTATCGGGAATAAAGCTTACTTTATCAAGCTGCAGTCTCTCAAAGAGCAGTTCTAAAACACCCTTCAGTTCAAAGAAATTAGGTGCTCCCTGCTGCCAGAGGTCATTACTCTGGCCAAAAATTCCACCTCCGAGCTTATTCAGCTCCTCAGGTCGATTATTACCACCTTTATTTCTAAAGACAGTTCCGGTTTCAAAAACAGCCATCTCTGATCCCTGACGGCGGGCATTGGAAGATAGAACATCAATAATCCCCGGAACTAAAGTGGTTCTTAAAATACCAAAAGCCTCACTTAAAGGATTTTTAATGCTTACAAATTTAGAGTATTCTTCAAACTGAGTTAAATTAAGCTGCTGATAACTCTTTTTATCCTGCAGACTGTAGGTTATAACCTCATCCAGTCCACCTGCCTGCAGTAGTTCTTTTACCCGGGCCTCAAACTTCTGCTGAGGAGATCTCTTTCCCCTCTGTTTGGAAATCGGCCTGGTAGAAGGAATCTTATTATAACCGTAAACACGGGCTATTTCTTCTACTAAATCAGCATCCTGCTCTACATCAGTTCTGTAAGAAGGAACAGTTACTTCAAATTCTCCAGCTGCAGCAGCTGGCTCAACTTCAAAACCCAGGCGCTCCAGGCTTTCTTGAACTTCTGCTGGCTCCAGCTCAATCCCTAAGAGTTCATTAACCCTCACTGCTGACAGATTTATCACTGCCGGCTCATATTTTAAAGGATAATTATCAATAACACCTGGAACTACTTTAGCTCCATCACATTTGGCCAGCATCTGACAGGCACGGTTATTGGCTTCAATCACCTTTTCTATATCCACACCTCTTTCAAAACGGTGGGAAGAATCGGAATGCATTCCTAATTTTTTAGCAGTTTTGCGAATACTTATCGGATTAAAATAAGCGGACTCAATTAAAACATCTGTAGTTTCTGCTGTTACCTCGGTATTTGCTCCACCCATCACTCCACCAACTGCAACTGCTTTTTCTGGATCAGAAATTACAAGCATCTCATCATCCAGCACTCTTTCTTCTTCATCTAAAGTCAGCATCTTTTCTTCAGCTTCAGCCCGACGCACAATTATTTTGCCGTCTTTAATTTTATTATAATCAAAGGTGTGTAGGGGCTGATTATATTCCATTAAAACAAAGTTAGAAATATCAACTACATTGTTGATCGGTCTGATTCCGGCTGCCTTGAGTCGACGCTGTATCCACTCCGGTGATTCCTTGATTTCAACATTTTTTACCAGACGGGCAGTGTAGCGGGGACATAAGTCAGGGTCTTCAATTTCTACTTTAACGTAATCATTTATCTCGCCCAGTTCCTCTGCTTCTTCAAAGGAGATAGGAGGTGTATTTAAAGTTTTTTCCCGGGCATAAAGGGACTTGATTTCGCGAGCCACCCCAATCATCCCAAGACAGCGGGCATAATTTGGAGTTAGATCCAGCTTAAAGACATAATCATCCAGCCTTTTATATTTAACAAAATTACCGCCCAGGGGAGCACTTTCCTCTAAGACCATAATTCCTGCTGCTCTTTCTTCCTGCAGGCCGAGTTCATCTTTAGAACAGATCATTCCCTGAGAAAGTTCTCCTCTTAATTTAACTTCTTCAATCTCCATACCATTAGGAAGAGTTGTTCCCACTCCTGCAAAGGGGACCATCTGACCCTCCTCAACATTTGGAGCTCCTGTAACAACAGGGAGCGGTTCCTTATCTGCTCCGGTCTTAACCATACAGATTACAAGTTTATCAGCATCAGGATGTTCCTTTATTTCTACTATTTTAGCAATTACAATATCATCTAAACCTTCACCTAAGTACTCAACTCCCTCTACTTCCAGGCCGGCCATTGTCAGCTTTTCTGAAAGGTCTTCAGGAGTAAAATTTATATCAATATATTTTTTCAACCAGTTATATGATATCTGCAAAATTATCATCCTTTCTTTTTATCAAAATTAGCAGCTCAATCAAAGCTGCAGATTTAGCTTAAATCAGTAATCAGTAATTTAAAAAACAAAATCAATTTTTCATCTTATCTAATTAATTTAAAACTGATGTAAAAAGCGCTTGTCGTTTTCGTAAAGCACTCTGATATCATCAATTCCATATTTTAATAAGGCAAGGCGGTCCAGTCCGACTCCAAAGGCAAAACCACTGTAAACTTGACTGTCATAACCTGACATCTCCAGCACATTTGGATGAACCATTCCGGCACCCATAATTTCCAGCCAGCCGGTTCTCGAACATAAGGGACAGCCTTCTCCACCACAGACAATACAGGAAACATCTACCTCAGCACTCGGTTCTGTAAAGGGGAAATAGCTGGGGCGGAATCTGACATCTCGATCCTTACCAAATAAAGCCTCTACAATCAGTTCAATTGTACCCTTTAAATCACTAAAAGAAATATCTTTATCAATTACTAAACCCTCTGTCTGATGAAAAATTGGTGAATGAGATGCATCCAGTTCGTCAGAGCGGTAAACTCTGCCCGGTGCAATTATTCTAACCGGCGGCTCTTCTGCTTCCATAGTTCTTACCTGTACCGGTGAGGTATGGGTTCTTAATAAATAGTGATCATCAATATACAGAGTATCCTGCAGATCACGGGCCGGATGGTGGGCCGGAATATTAAGGGCCTCAAAATTATAATACTCACTTTCTACCTCCGGTCCTTCGGCAATATCAAAACCAAGACCGATAAAAATATCTTCTAACTCTTTTGTTACCAGAGAAAGAGGATGAGAACGACCTGCTTCCACCTCAGCTCCGGGCAGACTAACATCAATTTTTTCTGCCTCAAAACGCTTTTGAGCAGCCTTTTTTTCCAGTCTCTCCTGATGTTCACCCAGCCAGCTCTGAATTTTACCTTTTAAAATATTTGCTTCTTTTCCGACTACCGGGCGCTGATCGGCATCAATTTTTCCCATCTTAGAAAAAACCGACTGAATAGCACCTTTTTTACCTAAGTATTTAATTCTCATTTCTTCTAACTGATCAAGACTTGCAACCTCTTTTAATTCTTCTTCTGCCTCTTTTTCAATCTTTTTTAGATCATCTAATAGATCCAAAACTAACACCTCCATGTTATATGTATGTTAATTATTTTTTGATTTTTAAATACAAAAAATCCCGCCCTAAAGGGACGAGATACCGTGTTACCACCCTGATTATCCCACATAAATGTGGAATCACTTTCTTTTGTTAACGAAAGCCATCTGCTTCCGGAAAAACCTACTGAATTCAGTCTTCAGCTCCAGAGTGAACTTCACCAAATTAGATAATTTAACTGCTTTCAGCTGCTGCAGTCAATCTCTGCTAAAATCTTTTTTAGCTACTCTCTCCTTCTCAGCCTTTATCTATTCAATTCTTTTTGATTATACCATATAAAAAAATTTCTAACAAGCAGAAAAATTTAAAATTTACTTTCTTAAATTTTATTTTGAATTTAGTCAGTTTTATACAAAATTAATAAAAATTATTGATTTGAATTATCATTTTTCAGCTGCTGTGAAAGTATTTCAAATGAAATTACTGAAGCAGCAACTGCTGCATTTAAAGATTCAACATCTCCATCCAGCGGTATTTTGATTTTAGAACCTGCAGCTTCCAGAAGTGCCCGGTCCAAACCATTGGCTTCATTGCCGATCATTAAAATTAATTTATCCTGATACTGATGTTCAAAATAATATTCTTCAGCCTCAATATCTGCAGCAAGCAGCTCATAATCTTCCGCCTGATTTTTAATTTCAGCTAAAAATTCATCCTGACTCAGCTTCTGCCTGATAGGAGTAGAAAAAATTCCGCCCATTGTGGCTCTGATAACCTTTTGATTGAAAATATCTACAGAACCCTTAAGTGCAATAATACCGTCAAAACCTGCTGCTGCAGCTGTTCTAATCATGGTACCCATATTGCCCGGATCCTGAATTCTGTCTAAAAGCAGTATTTTATCTGCCTGCTGATAAAAATCATCACCTTTAAAAACTGATTCCTCAACTACAGCTAAAATCCCCTGGGGATTAACTGTAGAAGCGGTTTCTTTTAAAAGACTTTCTTCAATATAAACAAATTCGGCCTTTAATTTTAAATCAGCCAGCAGATTGTCATTTTCAGCTGATTTAAAAAAAGCAGGAGTAACAAAGACCTGTTTAAAATCTGCTCCTCCTGCTGATGCAGCCTCAATAAGCCTTTTACCTTCGAGAATAAAGACACCTTCTTTACGTCTATTTCTGCTCCGGTAGAGCTTATTTAGATATTTAACTTTATCATTTTGAGAACTGCTGATTATATTCATTTAATTAATTTCCTAACTGTTCTTTTGCCAGATCTACCAGATCAGCAAATCCATCAGAATCATTAACTGCTAAGTCAGCTAACATCTTGCGGTCAATTTCTACATCAGCCTGTCTTAAACCATTAATGAAACGGCTGTAAGATAAACCTTCATTTCTGGCTGCAGCATTAATTCTGGTGATCCATAATCTTCTAAAATCTCTCTTTTTATTTCTTCTGTCTCTATAAGCATAATGCAAAGACTTCATTACCGCCTGATTTGCAGGACGATATAATTTACTACGGGATCCAAAATACCCCTTAGCCATCTTTAGAACTTTTTTTCTACGCTTGCGCGCCTTATTTCCTCTTTTTACACGTGGCATCTTAAATGACACTCCTTCCAAAATTTTAACATTTATTGTTTTTTTATCTTATTTTATTATTTTCTGATTATCCATGTAATAATTTTTTGTATTTTTTCTGATAACTTTTACTTAATAATTTAGCTTTGCGCAGCTGTCTTTTTCTATTACCGGATTTTTTGGTTAAAATATGACTACTAAATCCTTTATGGTGCTTAAGTTTACCATTAGCTGTAGTTTTTACTCTTTTAGCTATACCTTTGTGTGTTTTCTGCTTTGGCATGATTTAACCTCCTAATACTGTAATAATTATCGAGAAAATAACTCAAATTTTATATCAATTCTAAGTTATTAAATTTACTACTGTTTATCACTTTCGGGAGTTAGAAACATCATCATATTTCTACCTTCCATTTTGGGCTTGCTTTCTACCTTACCAATATCTTTAGTCTGTTCAATCAGGCGATCCATCAGATCATAGCCCAATTCTTTATGCATCATTTCTCTTCCTCTAAAACGGATTCTCACCTTAACCTTATCCTTATCATTGAGGAATCTGCGGGCCTGCTTTAACTTAACATTAAAGTCATGATCTTCAATTTTAACTCCCATCTGAACCTCTTTGACATTCATTACATTCTGATTCTTTTTGGCTTCTTTTTCCTTTTTAGCCTGTTCATACTTATACTTACCATAATCCATAACTCTACATACAGGTGGATTTGCCTGTGGAGCAACTTCTACTAAGTCCATACCATATTCTGCAGCACGATCCAATGCTTCATCCAGTGACTTGATACCAATTTGCTCTCCTTCTTGATCGATCAGACGAACCTTTTTTGCTCTAATGCGATCATTAACTCTTAAATCATTAACGATATTTATGCACCTCCTGAGTGATATAAAAAAACAAAGACAATAAAAAAACGAGTGGTAGAAACCACCCGTTAAATTCAATAATCAGCTAAAGATAGACTATCCCTAAAGATAAGCCTACTTTTCCCGCAGAAATAAAATATTTAAGCGAGAAACTGATATTAACCAGTTTGTACTGGTGAGAAACAGGTGTTTCTACTTTCTTTTCCTTAATTATTATAGCACAGGGGTCTGAATCTGTCAAGAAATCGGCTGAAAAAAATCACTCCCCGGAATTACAGTCGGGGAGGATCAGATATTAATCAATTGTATCTTCTGTATTGATTACCTTCTCTTCAATTTCTGTTAAGATTTTTTCTTTAAATTGAGCGAGTTTGCTTGTTCCTAAGTCTCCTTCACGTCTATCACGAACAGAAACTGTTCCCTCTTCTTCTTCACGTCCACCTACAATTAACATATAAGGTACCTGTTCAACCTGAGCTTCTCTAATTTTATAGCCGACCTTTTCCTGACGACCATCAACTTCAACTCGGATATTATCCTTTTCTAATTCTGATTTCACCTTAAAAGCATAGTCCAGCTGATCATCAGATATAGGAATGATCTTGGTCTGTACAGGTGCCAGCCAGGTTGGGAATGCACCACCATATTTTTCAATTAACATGGCCAGTGTCCGCTCATAACAGCCAATTGAAGTTCTGTGAATTATATAGGGATACTGTTTTTCATTATTTTCATCAATATAGGTCATATCAAATTTCTCCGGTAAGGAGAAATCAATCTGTACCGTAATTATTGTATCTTCCTTGCCGTGAACATTTTTAAACTGAATATCTAATTTGGGGCCGTAAAAAGCAGCTTCCCCTGCCTCTTCTTCATAATCTAAATCAAGATTATCTAAGATATTTTTCATCTTCTCCTGTGAGTCTTCCCAGGCTTCAGGGTTATCTATATACTTTTCTTTATTGCTGGGATCCCATTTAGAGAATCTGTACCAGATATCATTCTGAATCCCGATTGACTCCATCATATAATTAATCAGGTCAATAACACCTCTGAACTCTTTTTCCAGCTGTTCCGGAGTTACAATCAGATGACCCTCAGAAATTGTAAACTGACGCAGTCTAATCAGACCGTGCATCTCACCAGAAGCTTCATTTCTAAATAAGGTTGAAGTTTCAGAGTATCTTAAAGGCAGGTCACGGTAACTTCTCAGCTTAGAATTATATATCTGGAACTGAAAGGGACAGGTCATTGGACGCAGGGCCATTGCTCCCTGATCACTTTCTTCATCACCCAGTACAAACATTCCATCTTTGTAGTGCTCCCAGTGGCCTGATGTTTTATAGAGATCACTTTTGGCCATCAAAGGAGTTTTGGTCAGCTTGTAGCCTCTTTTTTCTTCTTCATCTTCCACAAAACGCTGCAGAATCTGTACAACTTTAGCACCCTTTGGTTTTAAAAGGGGCAGTCCCTGACCAATATCATCAACAGTCATAAATAAATCAAGTTCTCTACCTAGTTTATTATGGTCTCGTTTTTTGGCCTCTTCTCTTCTTTCTAAATAATTATTTAAATCCTTTTCACTGGCAAAAGCTGTTCCATAAATCCGCTGCAGCATCTCATTATTCTCGTCACCCCGCCAGTAAGCACCGGCAACATTAAGCAGTTTAAAAGCATTTATATATCCTGTTGAAGGTAGGTGAGGTCCCCGGCAGAGATCTACAAAATCCCCCTGAAAGTATAAGCTAATCATTTGATCATCAAGTTCCTCAATTAATTCTAGTTTATATTTTTCATTTCTTTCTTTCATCAATTCAATTGCTTCTTCACGTGGAAGCTCTTTTCTGCGAATTTCATTATCTTCTTCAATAATTTTTTCCATTTCTGCTTCTATTTCTGCTAAAGAATCCTCATTAAAGCTCTGATCTAAATTAAAATCATAATAAAAACCATCTTCTATGTCCGGTCCAATTGCAACCTGTACATTATCATAGAGTCTTTTGACCGCCTGAGCCATCACATGTGAGGTAGTATGTCTGATAATCTCCAGCGCCTCTTCACTATCAATTGTGATAATAGAAAGCTCTACATCTTCTTCAATTGGATAATAAGCATCTACTTTCTTGCCATCTACAACTCCAGCAATTGCATCTCTTCCTAAGCCACTTCCAATAGAATAAGCAACATCTTCTACAGTTGTGCCTGCATCATATTTCTTAACTGATCCATCAGGCAGTGTAACTTCTACCTTTTCCATTTAACTTCCCCCTCTAATTTTTGATTAAAATTTCTCATAAAATTAAAAAAATCCCTCATCTCAATATAGAGACGACGGACTGCGCGGTTCCACTCTAGTTAATAATAATTATAAGTATTCTAAAACAAATTTAGAATAGCTAAAATTATTACTCACTTAATAAAGATAACGGTTTAGCCGGATAGAAATACTTGATTCTTCCTATCTGCTCCAGGGTGGTTTTCAATTTACTGTTTAGTTATGTGCTTTCAGCCGCCGGCACAATTCTCTTTTAACTCACAGCTAAATTTACTCTTCCCTATCTCTGCATTTTTATTCTTTATTTTTTATAATTATAATCCTTAAATCTTAAAAAGTCAAATATTTAAACTATAAAGAACAAAATGTCCTTCGGACATCTGTAATACATTAAGGTTATATTTTGTTGATAGCGGAAATTATGAAACCGAAAATGTTTCACTAACTCTTTTTTATTACGAATAGATGAGTTAGTATTAGGATATCGAATCCGTCATCCCCAACAAACCATTAGGTATAATTTCCTAGCTAATAAAAAAATTCCACAAATAATTGTGAAAAAAGTGGTGCCGGGGGTCGGGCTCGAACCGACACGGGAATAAATTCCCACCGGATTTTAAGTCCGATGCGTCTGCCAATTCCGCCACCCCGGCATATTATTAAAATGGTGTTGGTAAGTGGACTCGAACCACTGGCCTCTACGATGTCAACGTAGCGCTCTGCCAACTGAGCTATACCAACTTAAAATTAAGTCAGTATTTAAATTTTTAAAACAAAATGTACAAAAAAGTGGTGCCGGGGGTCGGGCTCGAACCGACACGGGAATAAATTCCCACCGGATTTTAAGTCCGATGCGTCTGCCAATTCCGCCACCCCGGCATATTATGTAGCATTTAACTTGCGACATTTTGTATTATATCAACGGATCTCAAATTTGTCAAGATAAATGTTCTAAATTATTTTAATTATTAATAAATTATATTTTTAAGTTTTTTAAAAAATAAAATGGCACCATTTCGGCACCTGTTTAAGCAGATTTTATAAGCAGATAAAGATTAATAAATAGAACTAACAGCCGGCAAAGGCTGTCATTTCAAAATTAAATATGGAGGCGGCAGACGGATTTGAACCGACGAATAAAGGATTTGCAGTCCTCTG
>JBKHDA010000063.1:0-11233 GCA_046541575.1 Halanaerobium sp.
TATGGTACTGCATTGGTAACGATGTGGGAGAGTAGGTCGCTGCCGGTCCTTTTTTGAATACTCCCCGATAGCTCAGTTGGTAGAGCAGGTGACTGTTAATCATCTTGTCGCAAGTTCGAGTCTTGCTCGGGGAGCCATTTTTTATTTAAAGACCTTTTTAGGGTCTTTTTTTATTTTTATTTATTTTTTTTATCTGATAAATTTCATACAATACGATTTAAATTCTTTTATTATAGAGCACTCACTTAAATGTGGGTGTTTTTTTGTGTGATATTTACTTGCATTTTCTTATAAATATAGTATTATATAATTAAAGGTCAAGATAAGTCAAAGTTAGGAGGGGGAGAATATGTCAAGTTTGTCTGATCAAATTGAAAGATATTTAAGAAGACAAATTTCTAAATATCAAGGTAAGGTGAAAATTAAAAGGAATCAATTAGCTGAAAATTTTGATTGTGCTCCTTCCCAAATAAATTATGTTCTTGATACACGTTTTACTGTGGAAAAAGGTTATGTTGTAGAGAGTCAGCGTGGTGGCGGTGGCTTTATAAAAATAATACGAGTCACCCTGGATTCTGATAGAGAAGTAATCCAGCAAGTAATTAATAAATTAGATCGTGCCCTTAGTCAGAGAGAAGCACATGGAATTATAAAAAGGTTATATGATAATGATTTAATTTCTGAGCGTGAATCTTATTTAATGAAAAGAGCCGTTCATCGAAATGTTTTGGGTATTTCTTTACCTGAAAGAGATTATTTGAGGGGTAGAATACTAAAAAATATGTTGGAAGTTATTTTCAAATTAAAGGAGGACTAGAAGATGCTCTGTGAAAGATGTGGAAAAGAAGAAGCTTCTGTCCACTTAACAAGAATAATTAACGGAAAAAAAGAAGAAATACATTTATGTGAGGAATGCGCTAAAAAAAGCAGCCAATTAAATACAGATGAAAACAATTTGACATTTCAGAGTTTATTATCTGGAATTTTAAATCATAATCTTTCAAATCAAGAATCCTCTATGTTTAATAATAATAATTATAATAATTTAACTTGTGATAATTGTGGGATGACTTATCATGAATTCACACAACATGGTCTTTTTGGTTGTGAAAAATGTTTTGATGCATTTGATGAAAAGCTTGATGGTCTTTTTAAGAGAATCCATGGTAATCTGCGGCATACTGGTAAAAGACCCGTTTCTTTTCAGCAAAAATTAGAGACAGAATCGGAGATTAATGAATTGAAAGCTGAAATGCAGACTGCTGTTGAAAAAGAAAATTTTGAAAAAGCAGCAGAGATAAGAGATAAAATCCATGCTATTAAAGAAAACATGGAGGAAGATAGTAATGATTAAAAACTTAATTAACAGCTGGCAGATAGAAGATGGTAAAGAAAAAGATGTTGTTTTAAGTTCACGGATCAGATTGGCCAGAAACTTAAAAGAATATGTGTTTCCTAATAAAAGCACAGATATGGAAAAAAATAAATTGATTGATGATTTAAAAGAAAAGTTAAATTTTCTCATAAATGATGAATATAATTTTTATCTAATGGAAAATTTAGATGATGTTGAAAGGTCAGTTTTACATGAAGAATATTTAATTAGTAGAGATCATTCGATGAATCCAAAAGCAAGAGCTTTATTATTGAATAATGAAAATCATATTTCAATAATGATTAACGAAGAAGATCATTTAAGAATTCAGATATTAAATGCTGGCTTGGAGTTTGAAGACCTCTGGGAAAAAATTGATTATCTGGATGATCAGATAGATGAAAAAGTAAATTATGCATTTTCCGAAAAATGGGGTTATTTAACCAGCTGTCCAACTAATGTTGGGACTGCTTTAAGAGCTTCAGTTATGTGTCATTTACCTGCTTTAGTATTAAGTGGTAGAATTGATAACATATTAGGAGCTGTTGGTAAATTTGGTTTAACAGTACGCGGCATCTCAGGTGAAGGAAGTGATACTGAGGCTGAACTTTTTCAAATTTCAAATCAGATAACTCTCGGATTTAGTGAAAAAGAAATAATAGATAAATTGGAAAGTGTTATCAAACAAATCATTGCAGAGGAAAGAAAAAGCAGAGAATATTTATTAAGAAATAATTTCATTAAGTTAAAAGATAATGTGTCTAGATCACTTGGACTTTTAAAATATGCATATCAATTAGAAGAGTCTGAGGCCCTAAAATATCTTTCAAGAATTAAATTTGGACAGGATACAGATTTAATTGATGATAAATTAGATGAAGACTTATTTTCTAAATTGTTATTTAAAATTAAAGATGCTCATTTAAGGTATAGTTTTGAGCATGATTTTTCTGAAGAAAAATTAAAAATTAAAAGAGCTGAGGTTATAAAGAATATATTAAATGAGGAGTGGAAATAATGTTTGCAAAATTTACAGAGAGAGCAAGAAAAGTTTTGAGTATAGCTGAAAAGGAAGCTTTAAAGCTTAAACACAGTTATGTTGGAACCGAGCACATTCTCTATGGTTTAATTGCTGAAGGACAGGGGATAGCTGCTCGTTCTTTAATAGATAATGGTGTGAGTAAAGAAGTTGTTGAAAGTAAATTAATAGATATGATTGGAAAGGGCCAGAATGAGGTTGAAGGTTCTATAGGCCTAACTCCAAGAAGTAAAAAGGTGCTAAATCTAGCAATGGATGAAGCCAGAAAAATGGGACATAATTATATTGGAACTGAACATCTTCTCCTGGGCTTAATTAGAGAAGGAGAAGGAGTGGCAGTTAGAATTTTAATGGACATCAACAGTGATATCAGTAATATTAAAGAAGAAGTAGTTGACTTACTTGGAGGTAAAAATTCCAGACAGAAAAAATCTAAATCTTCAGGTAGAAAAACTAAAAATTTAGATGAATACAGCCGTGATTTAACTGAAATGGCAAGTGAAAACAAACTAGATCCTGTTATTGGACGTGATAAAGAAATAAATAGAGTTATTCAGGTTTTAAGCAGAAGGACAAAAAATAACCCTGTTTTAATTGGTGAACCTGGTGTTGGAAAAACTGCTATTATTGAAGGACTGGCACAGATGATAATCAGTGAAAATGTGCCTGAACTTTTACTAAATAAGAGAGTAGTTTCACTGGATTTAAGTTCTTTAGTAGCTGGTTCAAAATATAGAGGAGAATTTGAACAAAGACTTAAAGCTGTAATGAACGAAATTATTGAAAGTGGAGATATAATTTTATTTATTGATGAGATGCATACCCTGGTTGGAGCTGGAGCAGCTGAAGGTGCAATTGATGCTGCTAATATTTTAAAACCTGCACTAGCTAGAGGAGAACTGCAGGCAATTGGAGCTACTACCCTTGATGAATATCGTAAATATATTGAAAAAGATGCTGCTTTAGAAAGAAGATTTCAATCTGTATTAGTAGAAGAAAACTCTACTGAAGAAGCAATAGATATTTTAAAAGGGCTGCGTGATCCATATGAAGCTCATCATAAAGTGAAAATTACTGATCAGGCAATAGAAGATGCTGTAGTATTATCTCACAGATACATTTCGGATAGATTTCTACCAGATAAGGCAATTGATTTAATTGATGAGGCAGCTTCTAAGGTCAGGTTAAGCAACAGCACCAGACCACCTGAATTTAAAGAATTAAGCCAAAAATTAGAAGAAGCCGAAAAAGAAAAAGAAGCAGCAGTAAAAAACCAGGAGTTTGAAAAAGCTGCTCGCATGAGAGATAAAGAAAAAACATTAAAAAAAGAATTGGAAGAATTAAAAAACAACTGGGAAGATGAAAAAGGAAAAGCAGAAGCAGTTGTTACTACTGAAGATATTGCTGAAATTGTTTCCAGCTGGACCGGTATACCTGTTACCAAATTAGAAGAGGCTGAAACAGAGAGGCTGCTGCGTCTGGAAGATGAACTTCATAAAAGAGTTATTGGTCAGGATGAAGCAATTAAAGCAGTATCAGAGGCTGTTCGCAGAGCAAGAGCCGGTTTGAAAGATCCAAAAAGACCAATAGGTTCCTTTATTTTCTTAGGACCTACGGGTGTTGGTAAAACTGAGCTGGCTAAAACTCTGGCTGAAACAATGTTTAATGATGAAGATGCAATGATCAGAGTTGATATGTCAGAGTATATGGAAAAACATTCTGTTTCCAGGCTTGTGGGTTCTCCTCCTGGATATGTTGGTCATGATGAAGGAGGTCAGCTGACTGAACCTGTACGCAGAAGACCATATTCTGTTATTTTATTTGATGAAATAGAAAAAGCTCACCCTGATGTATTTAATGTGCTGCTGCAGATATTGGAAGATGGAGTGCTGACAGATACTCATGGTCGTAAGGTTGATTTTAAAAATACTATTGTGATTATGACTTCTAATGTTGGGGCTGATTTTATTGAGAAACAGTCACAGCTTGGATTCAAAACAGAAAATGATGATAAAGCAAGTTATGAGCAGATGAAAGATAATGTTATGTCACAGCTTCGTAAAACATTTAGACCTGAATTTTTAAATCGGCTGGATGAGATCATTGTCTTCCACTCTTTAAACAAAGAGCATATTAAGCAGATAGTTGATCTGATGTTAGATGATTTACGAGACCGATTAGAAGAAAAAGATATAGAGCTTGAGATGACTGAGGCTGCCAAGGCTAAACTGGCAGAAGATGGTTATGACTCTGAATTTGGTGCTCGACCTTTAAGAAGAACAATTCAGCGTCAAATTGAAAATCCATTATCAATTAAAATACTGGATAAAGAGTTTGAAGAAAAGAACAAAATAACTGTAGATGTTAAAGAGAATGAATTTGATTTTAAAGTAAATTAAAGCTTTGAAGAGTTAAATAAGCTTTCTTGTAAAATGCTGTAAAAAATGATATAATTATAAACAAATATAAGCAAATTTTACAAGTAGGAGCTATTAATAATGGCAAAAGCAAAAAAATATTATCTATGTCAGGAATGTGGTTATAAGTCTGTTAATTGGATGGGGAAATGTTCAAATTGTGGTTCCTGGGATAGTTTTGAAGAAGTTATTGAAGATAATTCAAAGGATAATAAAAATAAAAATAAATATAATTTAAATAGAGAGGAGAAAGAGCCTCAATCAATTACAAAGATTTCTTCAGTTAAGCGTCAGCGGTTTAAAACAAATATAACTGAACTTGATCGAGTACTTGGAGGAGGCATTGTTTCTGGCTCTCTTGTATTACTTGGTGGAGCCCCTGGTATCGGTAAATCAACACTGATACTTCAGGTGGCTTCTCTTTTTAGTCAAAAATATGGAAAAACTCTGTATCTTTCAGGTGAGGAGTCTGCCTCCCAAATTAAAATGAGAGCAGAGCGTTTGGACTGCATGGAAGAAAATTTATGCATTCTAGATGAAAGAGATTATATGGTCTTAGAAAATCACATTTCCAAAAATAAAGATTATTCTTTAATTGTAGTAGATTCTATTCAGACTGTACATATTCCCGAATTGGATGCAGCTCCGGGAAACTTAACTCAGATAAAAGAGGTTACAAATCGTCTTGTTAAACTGGCGAAAACAACCGAAATCCCTGTCGTTTTAATTGGTCATGTGACTAAAGAAGGGGAGTTAGCCGGACCCAGAGTTTTAGAACATCTGGTTGATACAGTACTGCAGTTTGAAGGTGACAATTATCATATGTACAGAATGCTGCGGGCAAAAAAGAATCGCTTTGGTTCAACCAATGAAATTGGAGTATTTGAAATGAAAGAAAAAGGAATCAAAGAAGTGGCCAATCCTTCGAGCTTTTTTATAAACGAAAGATCAGCAGATGTATCCGGTTCAATTATCACTCCTGCTTTAGAAGGAAGTAGAGTTCTTTTGGTAGAGGTACAGTCTCTGGTCACTGATGCAGCTTTCCCTTCTCCCCAGCGCCTTGCCAAAGGGGTTGACTATAAACGCCTATCCTTACTGCTGGCTGTTTTAGAAAAAAGATTGGGGGCAAATTTTAAAGAATATGATGTTAATTTAAATATTACAGGTGGAATTAATATTGAGGAACCCGGACTGGATTTGGCCATCATAGCAGCTGTTATTTCCAGCTATAAAGATATATCTCTGGATAATGAACTGGCTGTAATTGGAGAAGTAGGTCTGGGGGGTGAAGTAAGGGCAGTTGGACAAATAGAGAAAAGAATTAATGAATTAAAAAAATTATCATTTAAAAAAGTAATTATTCCGGCTGCAAATGCTAAAAACATTGCCTTTGACCCAGATATAAAAATAGATGCAGTTAAAGATATAGCTGAATTTGTAAAAATTATTTTAAAATAAATATTCCAAATTATTCTAAAAGAAAGAGGTGAAGCAATGGAAGAAATTGATGAAAAGTTATTAGAAATTTTAAAAATTTTAGCTCCAGGTACAGTATTTAGAGATGGTCTGGAAAACATATTAAGAGCACAGACCGGTGGTTTAATTGTTGTCAGTAATAAAGAAGAAATACTTGATTTAGTTAATGATGGTTTTCAAATTGACAGTCCAATTTCTCCTGCCCGTTTATATGAACTTGCCAAAATGGATGGAGCCATTGTCCTGGATCAGAATGCTGAAAATATTTTATTTGCCAATGCTCAGCTGATACCCGATCCAACAGTGAAATCTTCTGAGACTGGGACCAGACATAAAACCGCTGAAAGAGTTGCCCGCCAGACTGGAGAACTTGTAATTGCTATTTCGCAGCGAAGATCAATTATCACAATTTATAAGGGTGATTCAAAACATATTTTAGAAGATATTAGAGTTGTGCTTGTTAAAGCTAATCAGGCCATCCAGACCTTAGAAAAATACCGCTCTGTTTTTGATCAGGCACTAACCAACCTAAGTGCTTTAGAATTTGAAGATCTGGTAACTCTATCCGATGTTGTTACAGTTATTCAGAGAACAGAGATGGTTTTAAAAATTCAGCGGGAAATTGAAAAATATATTTCTGAATTGGGTTCTGAAGGCAGGCTGATCAAGATGCAGTTAGAAGAATTGGTTAGTAATGTAAAAGAAGAAGGAATTCTTTTAATTGAAGACTATATTTCAGAAGAATTAGAAGAAGATGTTTCTGATCCAGAGAAAGTGCTGGAAAATTTAACAGATTGGTCTTCAGATGAAATTTTGACTTTAAATACAATAAGTAAGGCGCTTGGCTATAGCGGCAGTGTTAATGTCTTAGATGAGACAGTTTCACCACGCGGTTATAGAATAATGCGTAAAATCCCCAGACTGCCGATGCCAGTTATTGAAAATTTAGTGGAACATTTTAAAAATTTACAGGAGATTATTCGAGCATCAGTAGATGAGCTGGACGATGTTGATGGAATTGGAGAAGTTAGAGCCCAGGCAATTAAAGATGGACTGCGCCGACTTAGAGATCAGGTTTTACTTGACAGACATATTTAGTACACTTCATTATAATATAATTTAATTAAAAAGTGCTTAAATTGACTGCTGCTTTTTAAAATGATATAATTATAAGGTGGATTTTTATTGCTTTCATAAAAGAGGAGTGGATAAGATGTATAAAATTGGTGACAAAGTCGTTTATCCTAATCATGGTGCAGGAACCATTGTTGGTATTGAGACTAAGACTATTTTAGATGAGAAAAAAGAGTATTATATTATGAAACTTCCTATTGGAGAAATGAAAGTTATGATTCCTGTAGATAAAATTGATAAAATTGGAATTCGTGATGTTATTTCTGAAGAAAAAGCGGATGAAGTTTTTGAATTGCTAAATGGTGAAAAAAGTAAGATGTCACAAAATTGGAACCGCCGCTTTCGAGCTAATCAGGAAAAACTAAAAACTGGTGATATATTTGAGGTGGCAGAAGTTGTAAGAAACTTAAGTATTAGAGATAGAGAAAAAGGTCTTTCAACTGGTGAAAAAAAGATGCTGAGTAATGCCAGACAAATTTTAATTAGTGAGCTTGTTTTAGCTAAAGATACGGATGAAGAAAATATTTCTGAAAAAATGGATGATTTATTTACACTTGATGAAGAAGGTTTGGATTCTTAGTTTTTGATGTTCAGGGGAGGGGGTGAGATAATGTTAAAAAAAATAATGCGCGTAATTTTTGGAATCTTTGGCGGTGTTATTGCTTATCATGTAGTTGAGGTTTTTGGATTTGCGAATGAATATTCTTTCAGCTGGCAAAATATAGGAGGATTCTTTTTAACAAAGCAATTTTATGCTGTTCTTTTAGGGGCTATTTTAGGCTATTTTTTATTATTTTATCTACTTGATAAATCAATTAATTTTATTATGGATTTTGAACTTAAATTTAAAGATATAAGCTGGAAAAAAATTGTGATAGCTGTAATTGGTCTTATAATTGGTCTTATAACTGGTGCTATTATTAATTTTATCTTTTCTATTCCTAAAATTCCACGTTTCGGTTTGCCTCTGCAGATTTTTATAAATGTTACTTTTACCTATATGGGTTTTGCTCTTGCATTTCATAAAGAAAGAGATATTAATTCTTTTCTATTTAATAGGAAAAGGGAGGAAGCAGACTGTTCTCAGATTAAAACTGGTAGTGATAAAATTCTGGATACCAGTGTTATAATTGATGGACGAATTTATGATATTTGCAATACTGGATTTATAGAAGGTAATTTTATTATTCCCGAATTTGTTTTAGAAGAATTACAGCATATTGCGGATTCAGCAGATGATTTAAAAAGAAACCGAGGCCGCCGCGGTCTGGATATCTTAAGACAGATGCAGAACGATTCTCAAATAGAAGTCGAAATTATAGAACAGGATTTTGAAGAAATTTCTGAGGTTGATAGTAAGTTAGTCAAACTGGCCCAATTAATTGATGCTAAAGTATTGACTAATGATTACAATTTAAATAAAGTTGCTGAGCTGCAGGGAGTAAATGTTTTAAACATTAATGAACTGGCAAATGCTGTCAAACCAGTTGTACTGCCTGGAGAAGAGATGGATGTTAAAGTGATAAAAGAAGGTAAAGAAAGCGGTCAGGGGGTAGCTTATCTTGATGATGGCACAATGATAGTCATTGAGGAAGGGATCAAGTATATGGGTGATGATATTTCGGTACTTGTAACCAGTATTTTGCAGACTGCTGCCGGCAGAATGATCTTTGCGCGACCTAAAACTTAAAAGAAATTAAGGAATGGTTTAAATGTCTAATCTAGGTATTTTAATTGCTGCTGCTGGCAGGGGCAGTAGGATGGGTAAAAAAACAAATAAACAATTTTTAAATCTGCTTGGGAAACCTATTATTTACCATACTATAAAAAGTTTTCTCGACTGGGGCAGGGATTTTGAGCTTAATGTGGTTTTACATTCTGCTGAAATTAAATTTTTTGAAGAAAATATAATTCCTTTATTTTCGAATTATCAAAAGGTAGATTTCAATTTAATTGCCGGTGGAGAAAGCAGAAGAGAATCTGTGAATAATGGTTTAAAAAACTTTAGTGAAGAAGTTAATTATGTTATAATACATGATGGCGCTCGCCCAATGTTAGAAAAAGAGCTTATAGAGAAAACCTATCAGGCCGTAAAGAAGCATAATGCTGTTAGTTGTGGAGTTAAAGTTAAAGATACAATTAAGGTTGTTGAAGAATCTTTTTCCAAAGAAACACTTAACCGTGATTTATTAAGAGCAATACAGACCCCTCAGGCTTTTAAATTAGATTTAATACTAAAAGCACACAGTGCTTTTCAGCAGGAGAAGGCTCTGGATGATGCTTCTCTGGTTGAAGAATTAGGAGAAAAGGTATACATTGTTGAAGGTGATTATAATAATTTCAAAATTACTACACCGGAAGATCTCAAGCCGGCAGAAATTATTCTAAAGGAGCAGTTAAATGTTTAAAGTTGGTTTTGCATATGATAGTCATCGTTTTGTTCAAAACAGAAAACTATTTTTGGGCGGAGTCGAGATAGAATCAGAATTTGGGCTTAAAGGTCATTCTGATGCAGATGTTTTACTACACGCTCTAATGGATGCTCTTTTAGGTGCAGTTGGCAGTGGCGATATCGGCACACATTTTCCGGATAATGATCCAAAATATAAAAATATTAGCAGTTTAAAACTTCTAACTAAGGTAAATAAGGAAGTTGATGCAAAAAATTTTATAATTAATAATTGTGATTTAGTTGTAATAGCAGAAAAACCGAAATTAAAACCCTACCGCAGTCAAATAGTTGCTTCAATTGCGAAAAATTTAAATATTAAAAAAGAAAACGTTAATTTCAAAGCAACAACTAATGAAAAAATGGGTTTTACTGGCCGTGGAGAAGGTATGGCAGCTTATGCTGTTGTAAGTGTAGTAGAGAAGAAGTTGTGGCAGTTTTTAAGGGATTTGAATAGTGAAGGGAGTATTAAATGATGTTAGTAAAGAATATAATGACAAATAATCCAATAACAATTTCTCCAGATTCAACAATTATGGAGGCTGAAAAAATGCTTTCTATAAATAAAATTGGGAGATTGTTAGTGGAGGAGAATGGTAAAGTTATTGGGATGCTGACAGATGGTGACATAATTTCTGAGAAAAATTTAGAAGCTTCAGTCAGTGAATTCATGTCTGATAATTTAATAACTATTAATGAAAACAGTACTGTTCAGCAGGCTGCAAAAAAGTTATCTGATAATCACATTGGTGGTCTGCCTGTTTTTAATGATAAAAATGATTTGGTAGGTATTGTTACATCTGAAGATATAGTATATGGTTATTTAAAAGATGAGGAAGAAGAACTGGAAATGGAAAAGAAAACTATAACTCCTGAAAGTTCGGCTATTTATCTATCTATGACCAGAAGTCGTGATTATGAGGAATACTGGTTGAAAAAAATTGAAGGATATGGATATCGCGGTGCTATTACTCAAACTGGAGCCAGTGCGGAAAAATTACCGATTAAACTTCGGGAAAGTACCACTGTAGCTGCAATTGCCAGAGGGGTAATCAGCGAAAATTCACGTGAGAAAATGGCTGTTTCTAATGCTGTTAAAGATGCGTACAGTCAGCTGGACCTTGTTAATCCAGGACTTGGTGGAGGCTTCAAAATAGCCGTGGTACGCGGAGATGGCCATATTTCTGTAGCTATATTTGGTAAGTTCGGACATGCTTTAGTAGATGGACCTGAACAATTAACTGTTGGTACAAGTGTAATATAATTTAAATATAATTGGAAATTTATATAGGAGGAATTATAAGGTTATGAGTAATAATATAAGATTACGTTTTCCCCCGAGT
>JBKHDA010000064.1:0-11223 GCA_046541575.1 Halanaerobium sp.
AAACATGTTAAATAGTTGATGGAGTTGAGAATATGAAGCAGTTAGAGATAAATCAAAAACTTGAAATTGAAGTTTTATCTGGTAGCTATCAGGGTAATTATTTAAGCAAGGTTGCTGATTTTTTGAAAAAGGGGATTATTATTACCGGACTTTACCGTGAAGGTGCTCCACTACCAATTAGATTAAATCAGCCGATTAATGTTTATTATACTACTGATCGGGCAGCTTATAAATTTAAGTCTAAAATTTTAAAAAGAACAAATAAACCGATACCACTACTTTTAATCGAAAAAGCTGATTCAGTTAAACGAATCCAGCGTCGAGATTTTTTTAGATTAGATGTAACAGGTAGAGTTGATGTTTATAAAATGATTGATGGTAAAAATTATCCTAAAAAAATATCAGAGGCCCGTCTGCTTGATATTAGTGGGGGCGGTATCCAGATCCAATTAAAAAAGAAGTTTAAACAGGGGGAGGAATTACTTATTAGTCTAAAAAATATTCTTCCACCAAAACAATTTATAAAATCAAAAATAGTTAGAGTTCAAAAAGAAAACGATGTGTTTTATAATTACGGGGTTCAGTTTGTAGAGATTGAAGAAGAACAGCGAGAAGAGATCATTCAGTGGATTTTTGCTTATCAGCGCAAAAGCAGAAAAAAAGGTTTGAGATAAATGATAGCTAATTCGCTTATAATGGGAATAATTACATATACATCTTCAATAGTTTATAATCTAATTGCTCGTAAAAGTTTAGAAACAGTTTTTTATCTTGGTTTGAGATTTTTGTTTTATACTACTTTTATGGCTTTATTTCTGCAGCTCAGTTTTTATTTAATCAAAGATTATAAGGAACAAGCTAATTCTAAAAAGACTAGTGAAGCTCAAGCAGAAAGTGATGAATCTCAATTAGAAGTAGAGCAGGATAAAAATTCAGCTGAAGCTGAAAATTCAGAGTTTGAAGAATCAGCTATTGACAATGAGTTTGAAGATATCGAAAATGAAGGTTTTTCAGCACTAAATCCAGAAGAAATTGATTATCAGCAAAATAATAACCAATAAATTTACTAAAGGAAGATTACTATGGCTTTAGATAAATCGCTTTGGCAGGAATATAGAGTTAATGATAATCAAAAAGCTAGAGAAGAGATTATTTTAAAACACCTTGGTCTGGTAAGATATGCGGTGGGAAGGATTATTATCATGCTGCCCGATCATATTGAGGCAGAAGATTTAGAAAGTTATGGGATTATTGGCTTAATTGAGGCAGTTGAAAATTTTGATTATCAGAGAGGAATTGAATTTTCAACTTTTGCTCTACCAAGAATAAAAGGCGAAATTTATGATTATTTAAGAAGTAAAGACTGGCTTCCGGATAATATGCGCAGAGAGCTTAAAAGAGTAGATGAGGAGAGATTAAGCTTTAAAGCTGAAAATGGAAGAGAACCTGCTCAGGCTGAACTGGCAGAGCTAGCAGGAATAAAAAAAGAGAGATTGAATACAATAGAAAGACACAGCCAGCTGGCAAACTGGATATCACTTTCACATGAATTTGAAGGAGTTGAATTGATCCAATTAATTGCGGCTGATTTAGATCAGGCAGTTGATAGATTAACTGATGAAGAAGCGGTGAATTTATTAGCTGAAAAATTGGATATGCTATCGGAAAATGAAAAACTGGTTTTAACTTTATATTATTATGAAGAATTAACTCAGGTCGAAATTGCAGAAGTGATGGAACTGTCTGCTGCAAGGGTTTCTCAGATTCACAGTCAGGCAGTCCGGCGTTTAAGGGGAATGCTGAGTAGATCAAAAGAATATTTTTTCTAATGAGAGGTAGGTAATTTAAAGTGAGTGAAGAGCAGGTTGATAGAAAAGATAAGAACTGTCTGCTTAAGTTTACAGAAGATGAGGTCTTATTAAAGTTAAGGTTAGATAATGATCCGAATTTAATGGAAATAGAAAATTTTCTAGAAAAAAATAGCATTATGGAAGTAGATTATGATAGAATAAAAGATAGGTTGAATAATCAGGAGGATAACTGGTTTAAAGTAGCTGAAAATATTAATTTGCCATCAGAGGACGATAAAGCAGAAATCGAAGTTTCAAGTGATGGCTTAAAAGCTCTGCTGGATTTTACTCCAGGCAGAGATGGCATAGAATTTACATATGAAGATTTAAAAAAAATGCTGGCCGAAAAAAATATCAGCTATGGTATAAACGAAAATAAAATTAAAAGTGTTCTAAAAAAAAGGCAGCCGGTAAGTAAAGAAATAATAGCTGAAGGCCAGAAAGCTAAGCCTGGTCAAGATGGATATTTAATTTATCATTTTGAAGAAAAAAAAGAATCTGTAGGTACTCTGCGTGAAGATGGGACTATGGACTTCCACTCTAAAAATTTAATTAATAATGTTCGACGTGGTGAAAAAATTGTAACTAAAGTTGACCCCACTGAGGGAGAGGCTGGTAAGGATGTTTTTGGTAAAGAAATTGAGCCGCCAACTCCTAAAGAAGCTAAGCTTCCTCGAGCTAAAAATACAGTTAAGAAAAATAATAGTGTATATGCTGCTAAAGATGGTCAAATAGTTAGAGAAGGTAAGAAAATTTCTATTGATCCTGTCTATCAGGTCAGAGGTGATGTTGACCTGGAAGAAGGGAATATAGATTTTGTAGGTAGTGTTAAGGTTGGTGGTAATGTCCGGGAAGGTTTTAAGATTAAAGCATCAGGTGATGTAGAAGTTGCTGGAAATGTTGCTGCTGCAGAAATTGAAAGTGGGGGGAGTGTTTTAATTAAAAAAGGTTTTTTGGGCCGAAATAAAGGTAAAATAACCGCAAACGGGGATGTTAATGCCCGCTTTGTAGAAAATGCTGAAATCGAAGCTAATAATGTTAGAGTTCATGAAGCAATAATGCACAGCCATGTTACAGCTAAAGATAGTATAATAGTATCTGGTGGTAAGGGGCTTATTGTTGGTGGACGAGTTATGGCTCAAAATATTATAGAAGCCAATATTATTGGTTCCAGCCTGGCTACTAAAACTTATGTAGAAATCGGTCTGGAACCGGAGCTGAGGAAGAATTTTAAAACTGCCAAAGATGAACTGGAGACAGTAGAGGATAACCTTGATAAGGTAAATAAAAGTGTTGATCTATTGAGGTCAATGAAAGAAAAAGGAATCAAATTACCAGCAAATAAAAGAGAGATGTTTTTGAAGCTAAAGATCACCAAAGAGGAGCTTGAAAATAGAAGAGTAGAGCTTAAAAAAGAGATTGAAGAGCTGGAAGAACAGCTTACCGCTTCTGATCAGGCTGTAATTAAAGTTAAGGAATGTATTTTCCCAGGGGTACAGCTTTTAAGCAGTAAGGATAAAATGATTATTAGAAATAAAATCTCTAAATGTGCTTTTACAGAAGTGAATAAAGAATTAAGACAAAAAATAGACTAATAAGGAGGTGATAATATGATAAGAGGTTTATATACAGCTGCTTCTTCGATGGATGTGCTGGAGAAAAAGACTAATATTCGTTCCAATAATCTGGCCAATGTCAATACAAATGGTTTTAAAAAATCTGAAGGAATAACCCGTTCTTTTCCGGAGATGCTTTTGAGCCGAATAGAGGCTGGTAAGGCAGATCAGGAAATAGGTGAACTTTCAACTGGAGCTTTTATGGAGCAGAGTTTTAAAGATATGAGTCAGGGAGATTTTAAGCGAACTGATAATGCTTTAGACTTTGCAGTTGAAGGTGAGGGCTTTTTTGTAATTGAAACCGAAGCAGGTGAGAGATACAGTCGAGACGGCAACTTTACAATTAATGCTGATTCGGAACTGGTAACTCAAAATGGAAATCCTGTGCTGGATACTGAGGGAGAAAGAATACAATTAATTCCCGATCAGGATTTTAGTGTGGGTGCTGACGGACAGATTACTTTTAATAACGGCCTGCAGGGAGCTCAGATTGATCTGGTTAATTTTGATGATCAAGGAGATTTAATGCAGGAAGGTGATAATCTTTATGCAGCTCAGGAAGGAGCGGAGCCGGCAGCAAGTGAAGCTGGAATTGCTCAGGGATATCTCGAGGGTTCAAATGTCAAAATTGTAGATGAGATGTCAAAAATGATCAAGACAACCCGCCATTATGAGTCAAACCAAAAGGTAATCAGCGGTATTGATGAAACATTAAATAAAGTGATTAACGAAGTTGGACAGGCTTAAAATTGATTGTAGAGCCGGACCTGAAAGGGAAGCTCTTTACTGCTGTTGACTGAATGAGACGGCAGTTATAAATTGTGATCTATTTTAAGCCTCCTGCTTTAAAAAAATGAGGAGGAAGAAAATGATTAGTGCATTATTTACATCAGCAACAGGAATGAATTCACAGCAGACAAATATTGATACAATTTCTAATAACCTGGCAAACGTTAATACCAGTGGTTTTAAGAAGTCTAAAATTAATTTTGCAGATTTGATTTATACCAATATGCGGGAACCGGGGACTCCAAATGCCCAGGGAGCTGAAATCCCAACCGGTATTGAAATTGGTCATGGTTCCAAGGTTAACAGTACTCAAAAAATATTTTCTCAGGGTAATATTCAAAATACAGACAGTCCTTTAGATATGGTCATTGAAGGTGATGGTTTTTTTGGAATACAGCTTCCTGACGGAGAGATAGCTTACAGCAGAGACGGGTCTTTTAAACAGGACAGTAATGGTAATGTAGTTACTTCAGATGGTTATCAGCTTGAACCCCCATTAAATATTCCGGCAGAGGCAACAGAAATATCTATAACCTCTGATGGTACAGTTAATGCAACTGTTGATGGAGAAAACCAGCAGTTAGGACAGGTTCAGCTTTATCGTTTTTCTAATCCAGCCGGTCTCAGCAGTGAAGGACGGAATCTTTATTCAGAAACTGCCGCCTCCGGTCAGGCTATGGAGGGATCACCGGGAGAAGATGGTTTTGGAACTGTAACTCAGGGTTTTCTCGAGATGTCAAATGTTAAAGTAGTAGAAGAAATGACTAATATGATAGCAGCACAGAGAGCCTATGAAACAAATTCTAAATCTATCCAGGCCTCTGATGAAATGCTGCAGACAGCAAATCAGCTGAAACGATAATTGAGTTGATTGGATTTATAAGAGGTGTATTAATTTGAAAAAAGTTGGATTACTTCTGCTGCTTTTAATTTTGCTTATCTTTAGTTTTAATGTTTCAGCCTTTGAAATATTAATTAATGAAGAAGAAGAAGTCTTGTCATCACAGATTAAACTGGATGAGATTGCTGAGATTAAAGCAGTGGATTTAAGTGCTGGAGAGCTGGAAGAATTAAAAAATTTAAAACTTGAAAAATCTCCAGCACCAGGTTATAAAAAAAGATTAACACGGGTTCTGGTGGATTTATCCATTCAAAATCTTGGTTTTGCTAAAAATAGTTATCAACTGAAAATGCCTAAAACAATTACAGTCAGCCGAAAAAGTAAAGTGATTCCTGCTGAAGAAATTAAGACGATGGCTGAAAATTATTTAAGGGAAAATTTGGATTTTTCGGATCAGTCAATAGTTATTGAAAGTAACCGTTCTCTTGCCGATCTAGAAATTGGAGCTGGAGATTATGAGCTTCAGGTTGCAGAAGATCAAAACTTAAATTTACCTGCTACTAATTTAAAACTGGAGATCCTGCAGGAAGAAAAAATTGTTCGCAGAATTTATTATCCAGTTATCATAAAACTGGAGCTGGATGTTTATACTGCTGTCAGGGATCTCAGTCCAAATTCTAAACTGAATAAATCAGATTTCAAAAAAGAAAAAAGATTAATAAGTGGAAATCCGGAAAATATTATTAGAGACTGGGGTGCAGAAGATTTAAGCAACAAAAATCTCAGCAGGAAAATGCAGGCCGGTGATATTTTAAAATATAACAATCTGGATACTCCTTTTGCTGTCAGCTGGGGAGATAAACTACGTCTGACTATTAATCAGAATAATATCAGGTTATCTACTTTTGTCCTTGCTCGCGGCCGTGGTAAAGTAGGAGATGTTATTAAAGTTGAAAATATGGACAGCGGCTATGAATTTAGAGCAGAAATTGTGTCAGAAACTGAAGTTAAGAGGCTTTCAGAATAAATGAGGTGTAATAAATGAAGTTTAATAGTTTTAAAATAGTGTTTCTTTCAGTTTTGTTAGTATTAATTATTTTTAGTTCTACAGTTCTGGCAGAATCTTTATGGGGTGATAACTCCAAAGATTTGTACCAGGACTATCCTGAATATAATACAGGAGATGTAATAACAGTTGTTATAGAGGAGGATGCGAGTGCAATTCAGAGTGCCAATTCTGATGCCAGTCAGGATAGCAACTACAACTCTGAAGGTGGTGGCTTACTTGATTTTCTACCATTTTTTGATTTTAGTTATTCAGATTCTGAAACGGCAGATGGAGCGACCGAAAGAAGCGGTACTCTGGAGGCAGATATAACTACTGAAGTTATTGAAGCTCGGGATAATGGAAATTTAAAGATTCAGGGTAAAAAACAGGTCAGAATTAATGGAGAAACTCAGACCATTATTTTGGAAGGAGTTATTCGTCCTCAGGATATTAATTTTGATAATGAAGTGTCTTCCAAAAGAGTAAGTGATGCCAATATAGAATATGAGGGTCAAGGAACAGTGGGAGATAAACAGGATCCGGGAATTTTAACCAGATTAGTTAATTTCATTTTCTAGGAGAAGATTATATTAACTTAAATTTTTAATTATTCTAATTAACTTGAAAGAAGGGATAGTTTGTTTAACATAAAGAAAGAAATATTTTTTGAATGTCTAATTATAATTTTAATTATTTTAACTTCTACTGCAGCAGTTTCTGCTAATAATCCGGAGGTTGAAATTGGAAATATTACTAGAATAAAGGGGCAGAGAGTAAATCAGTTGATTGGTTATGGTGTAGTGGTTGGTTTAAATGGTAGTGGAGATTCTAACCGCAGCCAGGCTACCCTTCAGAGTGTAGCTAATATGCTTCAAAATTTTGGTGTTAATGTTACAGATGATCAAATTGCCAGTCAAAATGTTGCTGCGGTGATGGTAACTGCAGAATTACCTCCTGTTGTTCATAATGGAGATGAGCTGGATATTACTGTTAGTTCAATCGGTGATTCTGACAGTCTGCAGGGGGGAACTCTTTTATTAACTCCACTTCAGGCTCCAAATGGAGAAGTTTATGCTTCAGCTCAGGGATCTTTATCTGTTGGGGGATTTAGTGCAGGTGATGAGAGAGATTCTGAAGTACAGAACCACCCAACTGTTGGTAAAGTGCCTGATGGGGCACTGGTAGAAAAGGAAATTAATTCTTCTATAGATGAAGATAACTTAACCTATATACTGGCTAATCCCAACTTTAAAACAGCCAGTGAGATAGCCAGAAAAATCAATAATAATTTTGGGGATAATACTGCGGAAGCTGTTGATGATTCTACAGTAAATATTTCTCGCCCGAATGATTTTAATAGAGGAATGGTAGATTTTATTGCCGAGGTTAATAGTTTAGAAGTTACCCCATCAGTTGAGGCCAGAGTAGTAATTGATGAGAGAACGGGAACAGTGGTCTTTAATCATAATGTTCATATTTCTACTGTTGCAGTTGCTCATGGTAATTTATCTGTTCAAATTTCTACAGACGAAGAAGTTTCTCAACCTGAGCCTTTCAGTGAGGGTGAGACAACAACAACTGAAGATGTGGAAATTGAAGTCGATGAGGGCCAGGAGAGCAATATGCTGATTGTCAGTCAGGAAAATACTATTGAAGATTTAGTGACTGCTTTAAATGCAATTGGTGCAACACCAAGGGATATTATTTCTATTATCCAGAAGATAGATGCTGCCGGAGCACTGCACGGTGAATTAGAGATTGAGTAATTAATTTCCAGCAGTAAAAATTATTAAATAAGAAGGAGCAGAGATAGTGGAATTAAATAATAATTATCATCAGCTTGCAGAATATCAATTAAATAATCAGCAGGAAATAGAAAAACAGAAGAACTTAGATTCTTCAGCCAAAGATGAAGCAGAGCTGGAAGAAGTTGCTCAGGAATTCAGTTCTATTTTTATAGAAAAAATGTTTGGCTCAATGAAAAAAACTCTTCCAGAAGATAAGATGATCGATGGCGGCTATGCAGAAGAAGTATTTTCTGATATGTTATATAAAGAATACAGTCAGATGGCCGGGAAACAGGGAATGCTGGCTGAACTCAATCAGGCTTTAGTTAAACAGCTTAAAAATCTTTAAGAGATAGATTGTTTTAGTTTACTATTTTGACAATTTATTCTGACTGGTGTATAATATTAATAATTAGAAAAGCTAATAGAGATTAGCTTAAAAATTAGTTGAGATGAGTAAAAACAAAAAAAGGAGAGATGAGTTGAGATGAGAATTAGTACAAAAGATTTAGCGCAGGCGGCTTTGTTGGTGGCGATCGGATTTATTTTACATGCATTTTTTCCTCCGATTGTTATGGGGATGAAACCTGATTTTGCTCTGGCGATGATGTTTATTTTATTAATCATTAAACAGGATTTTAAATTAGGTTTCTTAGTAGCAGTATCAACAGGTATTTTTACTGCTCTAACTACCGGTTTCCCGGGGGGACAGGTGGCAAATATGGTAGACAAACTGGTTACATTTATGATAGTCTATCCACTGATTCCAATTATAGTTAAACTGCCATCAAGAAAATTATCTACAGGTATTATAACGGCTTTTGGTACACTTTTAAGTGGAGGAGTTTTTCTCGGTACAGCTGCTCTTTTAGTTGGTTTACCCGGTCCATTTACTGTTCTTTTTTCTTCAGTAGTAATCCCGGCAGCAGTTGTTAATACCATTACAGCAGTTATAGTTTTTAGTGTAGTTGATTTTGCAATGGATGTAGAAGTTGAAGGTGCTGATAACAAGGCTGTATAGGTAAATTGAGCTCTTATTAACTTAACCTCTCATTTAATGGGAGGTTATTTTTTTGGATTAAAGTAAATTGTAAAAATATCTATTCATAATACTGTTTTACTATACAATCTATAAAACTAATTATTTTACAAAAAAAGTTGCATGCTCAACTAAATTCTGTTATAATTTTTATAGAAGTAGTTGAGAGTGCAACTAAATTAGAAGAGGTGGAATTATGAGGGTTGATGCTCCAGTTGGTAAGTGGATTACTAAATTATACAAACATCATGATCAATTTGTGGATAATTTGCTGGCAGATTATAATTTAAATCATAGTGAGGGAAATCTTCTTGTCTATTTATATAAAGATGGAGATGGTATCAGCCAGAATAAGTTAAAGGAAAATTTAGCAGTAGATAAAGCTACTGTATCAAGAGCTATTTATTCTTTAATTGATAAAAATTATTTAAAAAAAAGAAACTCTCCAGAAGATGGCCGAGTAAATTTGATTTATTTAACTCAAAAAGCCGAGTCAGTAAAAGAAGAAATAAATGATATTTATCAGCAGTGGTTTCAGATATTTATCAATAAAATTGGAGAAAATGAGGCAAAAAGAGTACTCAATAATTTAGAAGAGATGTATAAAATAATTAAGAGCAGAAATGATTAATATCGATATTAATATTTATTTCTTTTCTTAAAACAGGAGGCACAGTAATGAGAAAAATACTAAAACATAATAAATTAATTGTAATAATAATATCTTTAATAACATTGTTTTTTCTTTTTCAGTTACCAAAAATAGAAATAAATAATAATATTGAAGTATTTTTACCTGATGATCATCCCACTAAAATGAGCAATAATCAGTTAGATGATATATTTGGAGAAAGTGACAGTATAGTAACTTCAGTAAAATTTAAAGAAGGTGAGATATTTAGTCCTTCTAATTTAAAAGTATTATCTGAATTAAGTTCAGAATTGGAAAATGTTTCAAACATTGATGAAGTTACTTCCTTAACGAATGTTGATTATATTGAAGGTAGTTCTGAAGGAATGGTTGTTGAAGAACCTATGGAAGAATTACCTCAAAATATTGAAGAAAGCAGAAGAATAAAAAATAAATTAATGAACTGGGATTTTTATGAAAATAATTTGTATTCAAATGATTTTAAATCAACACAGGTTTTAATCAGTTTGAATGAAGGTTTAAATAATCAAGAAAAAGAAGAAGCCTATTATAAAATTAAAGAAATAACCGAAAGTTATAAAAATAATAATATGGAAACTTATACTGCAGGAGCTACAGCTGTTAATGTTTTAATGGGCAACAGTATGCTTGAGGATATAAAGTATTTAATTCCTTTTATCATAGGTGTTTTGATTTTAATACTCTATCTATTTTTTAAAAGAAGTCTGGCTGTTGTCTTAATTTTAATGACGGTTTTGGTCAGCAGTATCTGGTCAATTGGTTTGATGGCATATCTTGGTATTAATTTAACCCTTGTTTCGACAGTTATCCCGGTACTTTTAATCGCAGTAGGAAGTGCTTATGGTATTCATATTTTAAGTCATTATTATGATTATATTAATGAATTTCAGGGTGAAATTTCAGTTTCTGAACAGCGAGAGCTGGTTGCTAAAACAGTAGAAAAAATGGGTAAAGCTGTATTTTTAGCTGCTTTAACAACAGTAGCTGGTTTTGGTTCTTTGGCTTCTAGTGAAATTGTACCAATAAAAAGCTTTGGTATTTTTACAGCGATTGGAATAGCGGCTGCTTTTATAGTTGCTCTGTTTTTAATCCCTTCTTTACTAATTATATTTGCTAACTTAAAAGATAATTTTAAACAAAAAAATACTGAAACTCCAGAGTTTAAATTAGTTTTAGAAAAAATGCATAATTTCTATTCAAAAAGAAAAATAACAATTATTATTATTGCTGTTCTAATTTTAAGTGGTTCTCTGCTGGGCTTTGAAAATATCATTGTAGATACTCCACTAATTGAAATGTTCAAAGAAGATACAGAGATTAGACAGGCGGATGATTTTATTAATGATAATTTTGCCGGTACTAATACAATGAGAGTTATGGTAGAGGGAAAAGAGATGGGAGATTTAAACCATCCTGATATTTTAACAAAGATGGATAGCCTGCAGAAACATTTAACTGCAAATTTTGATGAAGTGGGCAAAGCTTCTTCAATAACAGATTATATTAAAAGAATGAATCAGGTAATGAATTATCCAGAAGAAGAAATTAGTGAAGATTCCTCTGAAGATTCCTCTGAAGAT
>JBKHDA010000065.1:0-11111 GCA_046541575.1 Halanaerobium sp.
TCTGTCATCGGCTCAGCCTGCACAATCTGAGTTGAATGCTCACCTGGCTTTAAACCAAGCTCAGCTAAAACTTCTTTTTCAAATTCTTCCGGATCTTCAAAAAAGATACCGCTGGCATTATAGGCTCCAACAGCCCCGGCAAATTTACCGATAAGTTTAGCTGCTTTAGCTTCAACTTCCTCTATTCTTTCTCCCAGACGGGCCACATATTCGGCAATGGTAAAGCCAAAGGTTACCGGTACTGCATGCTGGCCGTGGGTTCTTCCAATCTGAACTCTATCTTTTTCCCGCAGAGCAATCTCTGCCCAGCTTTTATGTAATTCTTTTAATTTAGGTATGATCAATTCTTTAGCTGCCTTCTGATAGCGGAGAGAGTTTGCTGTATCTACAATATCATAAGAAGTAGCTGTAAAGTGAATATAGGGGCGGGTTTCTTTACTGACCTTTTTTTGAATACAGTTAACTAAGGCCCGAATATTATGTTTGGTCTTTGCTTCTTCTGCATAAACTTCTTCGGTGGTTAATTCCGCAATCGCCTTTTCAACTTCAGCCGGCGCCTGTTCTGGTGCCATTCCTCGCTCAGCCAGCACCTTAACTAAGGCCAGCTCCACCTCTGCCTGAAAGGCAATTGTTGCATTTTCTGAAAGGTATTTTCCAATCTCATCAAAATTCTTTTTCCGCCTTGAATAGCGGTGATCAAGGGGACTTATATTGGCAAAAATATCTCTAGTCTGCAAATTTTTCGCTCCTCTCAAGGTATTCTTCATATCCCTGTTCTTCTAATTTATCTGCTGTATCCAGTACCTTTTCTTTCATTTCTTCTCTGTATTCCTTCTGTTTTTTGTTTAATTTTTCGTCACTGCGGGCTAAAATCTGAACTGCCAGTAAGGCGGCATTTTTGGCCCCATTGATTGCAACTGTAGCTACCGGCACTCCTGGGGGCATCTGAACTATAGAATAAAGTGAATCAAGTCCACTTAATTTTGAAGTTTTAACCGGAACTCCAATTACCGGCACTGTTGTCACTGCTGCCACCATTCCCGGCAGATGGGCTGCACCTCCGGCTCCAGCTATAATCACATCCAGTCCCTTTTCTTCTGCAGTTTCTGCATAATTATATAATCTATCCGGTGTTCGGTGGGCTGAAACAACTGTCAGCTCATATTCTAACTCAAATTGATCTAAAATTTCTGCTGCCTCTTTCATTACCGGCAGATCAGAATCACTGCCCATAATAACTCCTACTCTAGGCTTCATAAAATTTTACCTCCCTAAATTTATCTAAACTTCACCTTTGATTTCAATTAACTGACTGGCCTCCAGAGCTCGCTCTGCTGCTGCTTCTAAATTGTTGGCGGTAACAGTTAAATGACCCATCTTGCGGCCGGGTCTGGAAATTGTCTTCTGATAAATGTGAACTTTTACTCCTTCAACTGCCAGTGCCGGGTCAAGTCCAACTATCTCAGCCTTTCCTTCTTGACCGCTGCCCAGAATATTGCGCATTACTGCAGGCCTAACTAAAGTGGTGTCTCCCAGCGGCAGAGCTGTAATTGCCCTGATATGCTGTTCAAATTGAGAAGTCACACATCCTTCGATTGTATAATGTCCTGAATTATGAGGACGTGGCGCAATTTCATTAACCAGCAGCTGATTATCTTCTGTCACAAACATTTCTACACAGAAAATTCCGATGCCTTCGAAAACTTTAAGGACCTCTTTTGCAAATTCTTCCGCCTCTACCTGGAGCTCAGCTGAAATTTGAGCTGGTACCTTTGTTTCATATAAAATATTATCCTGATGGTCATTTTCTCCGACCGGGTAAACTTTCATCTCTCCAGTTAAGCCGCGGGCTGCAATAATCGAAATTTCTTTTTTAAAAGGAATATATTTTTCTACCATTAGTGTTGACTTTCCCAAACCCAGTTCCTGAAAAGCACTCTCCACTTCCGACTGACTGTCAATTAAAGCATTTCCTTTACCATCATAACCACCAGTACAGCTCTTTAACATAAGCGGATAGCCAAATTCTTCAGCAGCTTCTTTAATATCTTCCAGAGACGAAACTTTTTTAAAATTCGGAACAGCTATCTGATCCTCTTTTAAGACATTTTTCTGATGATATTTATTCTGAATAACTTCTAAACTGCGTGCGGTTGGATAAATCTTATAGCCTTCAGCTTCCAGCTCTTTTAACGGTTCAACTCCTATGTGCTCGAACTCATAAGTTATTAAATCTGATTTTTGAGCAAGTTTCCTTATCGCCTCTCTATCATCAAAATCAGCAACAATGTGCTGGTCAGCAATGCTGTGGGCCGGGCATTTTTTTGTCGGGTCTAAAATTGTAACATAAAAGCCCATTTTCTTGGCTTCTAAAATCATCATCTTACCCAGCTGTCCACCACCGATAATTCCAATTTTCTGTCTGGTCTTATCTTTAAATTTCAAATTATAACCTCCAGCTTAAATTTATTTTTTCAGTGCTTTCTGGCCAATATCATTTCTTATATGAAAGTCTGCAAAATTAATTTTTTCTACTCCAGCATAGGCCTTATCTATTACTTCCTGCAAACTATTTCCCAGGGCTGTAACTGCCAGAACTCTGCCTCCAGCTGTCAACAGTTTACCGGCTTCAAGTCTGGTACCAGCCTGAAAAACAATTATATCTTCCAGTTCTGCTGCCTCCCTGATTCCTGTAATTTCTTTGCCTTTTTCATATTCCACCGGATAACCACCTGAGGCCATTACAACACAGAGGGCCTTTTGATCCTTCCATTTGATTTCCACCTGGTCTAATTTTCCTTCAATTACAGCTTCCATGATCTCTACCAGATCTGTTTCTAATAAAGGTAAGACAACCTGTGCTTCCGGATCACCAAAACGAACATTATATTCTAAAACTTTTGCTTTTCCGCCCTTAATCATCAGACCAAAATAGATAATACCTTTAAAATCAAGACCTTCACTCTGTAGTGCCTTTAAAGTTGGCTCCATAATTTCTGTTTTAAAATCTTTCTTAATTTCTTCAGTCACAACAGGAGCCGGAGCATAGGCTCCCATCCCTCCTGTATTGGGACCTCTACCGCCATCATAGGCAGGTTTGTGGTCCTGGGAAGCAATCATTGGTACAATAGATTTTCCATCACAGAAAGCTAGTATTGTAGCTTCTTCTCCTTCTAAAAACTCTTCAATTACAACTTTTTCACCGGCTTCTCCAAACTTCTCATCCTTCATAATGGTCTCAACTGCTGCTACTGCCTCTTCTTCCGTCTGGGCCACAATAACTCCCTTTCCTGCTGCCAGGCCTGAAGCCTTAACTACAATTGGTGCTCCTTTTTTCTTTATGTACTCTACTGCTTTTTCGGCTTCTGTAAAGCTCTTATAGGCTGCAGTCGGAATCTGATATTTCTGCATCAATTCCTTGGAGAAAGCCTTTGAACTCTCAAGCCGGGCAGCACTCTGATTTGGACCAAAAACTTTAAGCCCCTGTTTTTCAAAAAGATCAACAATCCCTGCTGCCAGCGGTGCTTCAGGTCCAACTACAGTAATGTCTATTTTTTCTTTTACAGCAAATTCCAAAAGAGCTTCCTGATTGTTTTCATCAAATTCCAGATTTTCGCCAAACTCTGCTGTCCCTGGATTACCGGCTGCTATATATAATTCCTCTACTCTGCTGCTCTGCGCTAATTTCCAGGCCAGTGCATTTTCTCTTCCACCACTACCGATGAGAAGAATGTTCATTCTATCCACTCCATTTCCTCTTTGTGAATTAATCTACGTGTACCAGGTACAAATCGGACGATTTGTACCTGGTACCAAAATATATAATAAAATAAAAATAGCCCAGGTAGGAAGACTCTACTGCAAATCAATGAGTAGAACCTCCCCGCCTGGGCTTTTATCCCTTCGGTGTGATATATCAATATCTGTACCGCTCGGACCAGCCAGCTAAAGCTGCGGAAACCTAGGTACACTTCCCTCATAGTCGAACAATTTACGGTGTCCGGTAGAGACTTGTGGGCCATATTCCCACTATTATATGAGGTACAAATTTAATTTTTTATTTTACAATTCAATCTTAACAGATGCCAATTTTAAAGTCAAGCAGGACTTAAATGTCTTATTATTCAGAAATGTAGCTAATTACTCCAGCTCTTTTTTGAATTTATATTGACCCATTATATATTTATCGTTCTAAATAATCATTATTACTAAAATATTAAGCCCGGGAAAAATCCCAGGCTAGCTTAATCATTATTACTTTTTACGGTTGATATTGACCACTGATATAACCTTTTTGAATAATACTATCTTTCATTGCCTCTAAAAGTTCTTTTTTATCTGCCCCTGGTTCTAATTCTAAAGCCTGATCAAGAGCATAAACAATTAGCCGATAGTTATGTGGTTTCTGGAAGGTGCTGCTTGGTAGGGCAGGTCCTCTGTAACCAATATCTCCAAAATCATTTTTCCCCTGGTAGGCACCATCTAATTCTGGAACTTTTTTAAGGTCTAGTGGAATATTCTCCTGAATATTATCTATCACAGCAGGAATGTTCCAAATTAACCAGTGAGCAGTTCTTTCAACTGCTGCATCAGCATCATTTAGTACAACGGCAAGAGTTTCAGCATCATCATCTAAATTTTCTATTTTAATTGGAGGAGAAATATTTTCACCTATTGCAGTATAGCGAGAATCAACTCGATTATCATAACTAAAATCAGAAAAAATCTTTAAAGTCGCTCTTTCTGCACACATAATATCCCTCCTATATAATAGGTAAAAGGGTAATTCTTTTACACTTTTATTATATTAAATAATCAGAAAATTTTCAAACTAAATAAGCAGTCTCTGTTTCATTTAAAGCAGAGGGCTGTAATCATTATCATCTGCTCCAGTATAATTATTATAGATGTTTTGCAAAAGCTTTATTCCACTTTTTATCTGCTTTTCATCGACAGCTGCAAAACTTAGACGAAAATAATTAGAATACTGCTTATTATTACTAAAAAGATAGCCTGGAGAAAAAACTAAGCCTTTCTGAGCTGCTGTTTCATATAATTTCTGAGCACTATATTTTTCTGGCAGATTTAGCCAAAAATAAAGTCCCCCTCTGGTTGCAAAAGTTATTTTTATCTCTTCCGGCAGCTGCTCAATTATTTGATCCTGCATTAAATTATATCTTTTTTTGAATAAGCTCCTCTGTAAGCTTATATGTTTATCTAATAATCCTTCTCTAAGATAATAATCAAAAGCCCTCTGAGTCAGGCCGCCACTGGAAATATCAGTAGCATATTTAGCTTCCAGTACCTTCGGCAGAAGTTTTTCCGGCAGTACTATAAAAGCAAGCCTTAAACCTGGCATAAATACTTTTGAAAAACTTTTAATATAGATTACTCTTCCCCGCTCATCAAATTCCTTTAAATTATTGACTCGATTCTGATCATAATATAAATCAGATAAAATATCATCCTCAATAATATAAAAATTATATTCTTCTGCCAGCTCAAGCAGCTGCAGCTGTTTTTCCTGACTCCAGTTTACACCGGTCGGATTCTGGAAATTCTGCATGGTAAAAAAAAACTTGATCCTATTTTTCTTAAGATAGGATTCCATTTCTTCCAGATCAGCCCCATCCTGCTCCATTTTTACACTTTTTATATCTGCTTTGCGAGAATTAAAAGCCTGTAGCGCTCCAAAATATGTGGGATCTTCAACTATAATCTGATCTCTATAATCTAAAAGAATTTTACTTATAATATCTATTGCCTGCTGAGCACCTGATACAACCTGGATTTGATTTAAAGAAGAATTAATTCCCTGACTGGAAAAATATTTTCTAATTGATTTGCGCAGAGCTAAAAACCCCTGACTTTTTTGATAGCTAAAAGCTTCACCCTGATCACGCTCTAAAACCTGATTAATTGCATATTTAAAATCTGCAACCGGGAATAAATCCTTACTGGGAGCAGCACTGGCAAAATTAATACTTTCTGCCAGCTTAATCTGACCGTGTTTTAGCATATCCTCTCCCACCTCAGAAAAACTAGGCCTTTTTATTGGTGCAACAAAGCTGCCGCTGCCAACTTTTTTATAAATTAACCCTTCCTCAGCCAGCATATCATAAGCTTTAACTACAGTTGCCGGATTAACTCCAACTTCTGCTGCCAGCTTCCTGATTGGAGGAAGTTTAGTATTAGCTTCCAGCTTATTTTTTATTTTATCCTTTAATTTTTTATAAAGCTGCAGATAAAGAGCACTGTCGCTCTCCTCATTCAGATTAATTGCCAACATTTTTTTCACCTCAATTTATAATTGTATTATAACAAAGTTAATAATTAAATATTGTACTATTTATTTGACTTTTTGTATCGCTTTATTTTATAATTGTATTAGTTTTTAAGCTTTAAATAAGATCATCTAAGTTTATTGTATCACTACAATTAAAATTAAGCAATCAGAAGGAGTGTTAATTATGTCAGAAAAATATCGTTTAAACAAGAATTTAGCTCAGATGTTGAAGGGTGGAGTCATTATGGATGTTACCACTGCTGAAGAAGCAAAAATTGCTGAAGAAGCTGGCGCAGTAGCCGTAATGGCCCTGGAAAAAGTACCTGCAGATATTAGAAAAGAAGGCGGTATTGCCCGCATGTCAGATCCAAAGATGATTAAAGAAATAGTAAAAACTGTTTCCATTCCAGTTATGGCTAAGGTTAGAATCGGTCATTTTGTTGAAGCTCAGCTCCTGGAAGCACTATCTATTGACTACATAGATGAAAGTGAGGTTCTTACCCCAGCCGATGAAGCTTTTCATATTGATAAGAGAAAATTTGAGATACCATTTGTCTGCGGAGCTACCAACCTAGGTGAAGCTTTAAGAAGAATTGGCGAAGGAGCAGCTATGATCAGAACCAAGGGAGAAGCCGGTACCGGTAATGTAGTAGAAGCGGTTCGCCATATTAGAAAAATAAACAGCCAGATGCGAGATTTAACTCAAAAAGGAAGTGAAGAATTGATGACGGCCGCAAAAAAGATACAGGCTCCTTTTAAACTTGTAGAATATGTAGCCGAACACGGAAAATTACCGGTTGTCAATTTTGCTGCCGGGGGAATCGCAACTCCTGCAGATGCTGCTTTAATGATGCAGCTGGGTTGTGATGGTATTTTTGTCGGTTCTGGAATTTTCCGCTCCGGTAATCCAGCCAAAAGAGCACGGGCAATTGTAGAAGCTACAACTCACTATCAGGATCCAGAAATCATAGCCGAAGTATCTGAAAATCTGGGTAAAGCAATGTCCGGAATTGATGTTAATGGTCTAACTGATGCCGAAAAAATGGCTGATCGGGGCTGGTAAAATGAAGACTACTGTAGGAGTCCTAGCCTTACAGGGAGGAGTAGCTGAACATTTAAATCATTTAAATCAGATTAAAAACATAAAAGGAATTTCTGTTAAAAAGCCGGCACAGTTAAAAAACTGTTCCGGCCTTATTATTCCTGGTGGAGAAAGCACCACTATACGGAAATTAATCAAAAAATATGATTTTATTGATGCAATTAAAAACTTCCACCAAGAGGGTAAAACAATCTGGGGCACCTGTGCCGGTCTTATTTTGCTGGCATCAGAGGTGGAGGGGGAAAAAGAAAATGCTCAACTACTAAGACTGCTGGATATCAAAGTTAAGAGAAATGCCTTTGGCAGTCAGCTAAATAGTTTTATTGAAAAGGATATAATACCAGCTATCTCAACTGAAGCTCTGGAATTGGTATTTATTAGAGCTCCTTTAATTACAGAGGTTGGTAAAAATATTAGAATAATATATCAAAAGCAAAATCAGGTTGCAGCAGTGGAAAGTTCAACTGTTTTGGGAACTGCTTTTCATCCTGAACTTACAGATAGCAATGCTTTTCATCAGTATTTTGTTGATAAAATAAGAGATTTCAAATAAAAATAACCCATCTTTTAAAAATCATATCACTAACTTACAACAGTAGTTAATTAATGATATTGTTAATTCCTGTATACATAAAATAAAAATTTTGTATAATATGCTTCCCAATTTTAACAGTTTATATTCCTGTTTTGACATTAAAATTGACTTGTTTATTGGCAATATTATATAATTTAAAATAACAGGAAGGTGAATAAAAATGAAAATAACTCAACTGCTGAATCAAAATTTAATTGAACTCAATCTTGAGATAGAGAATAAAGAGGATGCCTTAAAAGAAATGGTAAGCCTGCTGAGAAAAGAAGATAAAATTCAGTCACAAGATAAATTTTTAGCAAAGATTATTGAGCGTGAAAGAGAAGGAAGCACAGGTTTTGGAAGAGGAATTGCAGTTCCTCACGGTAAAAGCGAAACAGTTAATGAATTATCCCTGGCAATTGGTCGTTTAAAAGAAGGTATTGAATATCACAGTATGGACGGAAAGAAAGTAAAGTTGATTTTTATGGTGGCAGATTATCAGGGTTACTCACCTGAATATTTAAAATTAGTATCTAAACTGGTAAACTGGTTGAGAGAAGATGATTTCAGAAAGAGTTTACTAAGTGCAGAAAACAAGAAAAAATTTATTGACCTTTTCCAAAAAAAAGAATTAGCTGCTGAATAACAGCAATTTATTTTTTTAAAACTATACATCCTTATTATTTAGAATTCATTAGTTGATTATCCAGATAAAGAAACGTCCTCGATTTAGACGAGGATGTTTTTTTATTTGAGCAAATATCCATGTATACTGTTATAAAAATGTTCAAAACTATTCACATCTCAAATCAAATAAATTATAATTAAAATAGATAAAATATTCAGAAAATTAAAATTGGGGTGTGATATAATGACAAATTGGAATAAAAAGAATGATGTTCTGGGTACAGTTAATAGAGGCGATCCCTGTGAATCTGGACTCTGTACTCTCTGTCGTGCTGATTGCAAAGGGAAATGTGAAACCTGGCTTTCATCTTTAAAAGGAAAAAGCACACTTTATCCCCGGGATTTTGGTGAAATTACAGCAGGAAGTAGTAATATTTCTGCTGAAGGAGTGGGCTATCATTCTTTAAGAATTCAGGGTTATGTAAAGGGAGCAGAAGGACTACCTTCTGGATTAACAGATAGTGCTGATGACTGTATTTTCCCAAATGTTGATCTTGAAAGTTCTTTTGGCAATAAAATTCAGACTAAAAGCAGAGTTCCAATTATGACAGGCGCTCTCGGCTCAACTTTTATTGCAGCAAAATACTGGGACTCCTTTGCAGTTGGAGCAGCTCTGGCCGGTTTTCCAATTGTCATTGGCGAAAATGTAGTTGGAGTTGATAAAGAATCGAAAATCAAAAATGGTGTAATTTCTGAAGCTCCAGAACTTGATCGCAGGATTGATATCTACCAGAAATATATGAGGGACGGATATGGAGGAATTTTTGTTCAGCTTAACGTGGAAGATACCCGAAATGGTGTTGCTGAATATATCAGTGATAATTATGGAGATCAGGTCATAATAGAACTTAAATGGGGTCAGGGAGCTAAAGATATCGGTGGTGAAATTCAGGTAAAAAGTCTTGAATATGCAAAATTTTTAGCTGATAGAGGTTATATTCTGGATCCCGACCCCCATAAAAAAGTTAATCAAAAGGCTTTTAAATCAGGCGCTATCGACAACTTTGCCCGCCACAGCCGATTGGGCAATACTGAAATATCTGATCAGGAAAAATTAAAAGAAAATTTTCTAGAAAAAGTTGAGTATTTGAGAAGTTTGGGATTTAAAAGAATCTCTTTAAAAACTGGTGCTTATGGTATGAAAACACTGGCTTTAGCTTTAAAACTAGCTTCGGAAGCTGAACTTGATCTGCTGACAATTGATGGTGCTGGTGGAGGAACCGGTATGAGTCCCTGGAATATGATGGAACACTGGGGAATACCTCCTCTACAGCTGCATAACAAAGCAGTTGAATATGCTGATATTTTAAATGAAAATGGTTTTAATGTTCCCGATTTAGCTTTTGCTGGTGGTCTGGCAAGAGAGGATCATCTTTTTAAAGCTTTAGCTCTTGGTTCGCCTTATGTGAAAACTGTCTGTATGGGTCGGGCTCCGATGATTCCTGGCTTTTTAGGTTCAAATATTGAAGGAGTATTTCATCCTGAAAAACGGGAAAATTTAAATGGAAACTGGAAGCAGCTGCCAAAAACAGTTAAAGAAATCGGTGAGAAACCGGAAAGTATTTTTGCAGGCTGGTATGATGTTGAAGAAATTGTTGGCAGTAGTGAAATGAAGAATATTCCTTATGGTGCAGTAGCACTTTATACACTTGTTAATAAACTAAGTACTGGCTTAAAACAGTTTATGGCAGGGGCAAGAAAGTTTAGCCTAAAAGAAATTGATCGTTCAGATCTCATTTCGGCTAATAGAGAAACTGAAAAAGAAATTGGGATCCCATACCTAACTGAAGCCCAGGACAGCGAAGCTAAGTCTATTCTAAAAGTAGAATAGCAGACTTTAAAACCAAAGAGGAGGGAATAAAGAATGAAAAAAATTGAAACTTTTATTAGATCTGAAAAGTTAAATGACGTGATTTCAAAATTAAATTCTATGGGTCTTAAAGAATTAAATATTCTGGAGGTTAAAAACTTAAATACTGAATTAATTAATTCAAAAAAAATGGAAGATGCAAAAATAAAATTCACTTCTAAAACAAAGATAGAGTTTGTTGTTAATTATACTGAAGTAGATAAATTTGTAGAAGCAATTAAAAACACAGCTAAAACGGGAGAAAGTGGAGATGGTAAAATTTATGTCAGTGATATAGAAAATTCTGTGAAAATCAGCACGGGCGAAGAAGGAGTCAAGGCAATAGCATAAAATTATTATTAATACCAGATAATAATCTGTGCTTTTCTCACAGCAAAAACCCTGCTGGATATTCAGCAGGGTTTTTTATGTAAATATCTCTTTAATTATTAAATCTGGTTTTTAATAATTTAATTTTTATATTCTTAATTGCTGACAAGCTCTAATGTATCTCTGGCAATAACTAATTCCTCATTGGTAGGAATAACCACTGCTTTAACTTTAGAATCATCTGTGGAAATAAATACTTCTTTACCACGGGAGTCATTGGCTT
>JBKHDA010000066.1:0-11047 GCA_046541575.1 Halanaerobium sp.
TAGATGAGCTGGCAGCTGATAATAAAGAATTAAGCCGTGAAATAATGCAGAAACTCTGTGAGGCAGCTGAATATAGGGATGAAGACAGTCTTTTTCATATCTTAAGAATTGGTTTTAGCTCAGCTGTAATCTTCAGAGAATTGGGAGCTGAGGAAAAAAGAATTGAAAATATATTTTTTGCTTCTCTGCTCCATGATATTGGAAAAATTGGAATACCTGATTCAATACTGCAAAAACCGGGCAGGTTAAATGCTGAAGAATATGAGGTAATGCAGAACCACCCCGAGATTGGGGCGCGAATATTAGCAGGGTCCCAAACTGAGGTTTTGGATATGGCCTATAATATTGCCTATTCTCACCATGAAAAGTGGGACGGCAGCGGTTATCCACAGGGGCTTAAAGGAGAAGAAATTCCCATTGAGGCCAGAATAGTCGCTCTGGCAGATGTTTTTGATGCTCTTTCTTCCAAAAGAGTATATAAAGAGGCTTTTTCCAGAGAAAAGTGTGTTGAAATAGTAAGTAATGAGAGGAATCAGCATTTTCAGGGAAAAATTGTTGATATTTTACTTGATCATTTAGATGAGGTTTATGCTTTTCGTCAGGATTTAGCAGATTTTTCTGAGGATAAGACAACAAGAGAAATTTCCGATTATTTTTTCTCAGTTGATTTTAGTATATTTGAATTTTTGAAAATGCGGGAAATGATTGGTTGATTTAATATAATATAATATAAATAAAGCTGACAGCTAAGGGCTTTTAAGGGCTCTTAAAACTGTCAGCTTTTATGTTATCTTTTGAGGGTTTTTATTTATTATTCATTAAAAGCATTTTCTGTTGTCCATTTAGTATAAACTTTTCCAACCAGATCTTCATTTGGTTCAAGTACTGGTCTTCCAGGCTGCCATCCAGAAGGAGTTGCTTTAGTACCTCCGGATTCTCTTACCAGCTGAAAAGCTTTTACCTGTCTGATTAGCTCTTCTACATTTCTGCCTACTGGAGGGGTAAGAATTTCCATTGCCTGAAGAACACCATCAGGGTCAATAATAAATCTACCACGTACATCTACACCAGTTTCTTCATCATATACACAGTATTCTTCACCAATTTTACCTGCATTATCGGCAAGTAATGGGAAAGGTATTCCACCATCAATCATTTTGGATAATTCTACTTCATCCCAAATTTTATGGCTAAATTTACTATTAGTACTGATTGCCAGTACTTCAACGTCTAAATCCTGTAACTCATCATACTTGACGGCAACTGCCGACAGTTCAGTAGGTCAGACGAATGTAAAATCGCCAGGATAGAAACACACTACTCTCCACTTACCATCATAATCAGATAATTTTACATCTTTAAATTCGCCCTTGTGATATGCTGCTAATTCAAATTCAGGGGCTTTTTCTCCAACTTTTAACATAAAATATTACCTCCTATAAATTTTGATATATTTAATTCTAAAGTTATTATAACAGAAATGATTATCAACATCAATAGTATTAGTAATTATTATTAACAATTTTGCTATAATAATTTTCAATACCAAAAAAATTATACAAAAATAGTATAATATTTAGCTGCATTAAAAAAATTAAAAAAATTCGAAAAGTATTGACAAATTAACTTAAGTTCTATATACTTACTTATAGAAAGATTGTGAAAAAAATATTTAAAAAAATATGTGGTTGAAAAATATGGGAGAGAGTATTTTTAATACCACCGAAGGAGTAAAATCTTTATTGTCTCTAAATAAAGATTGAAACTCTCAGGTATAAGGACCATATTTAGACACAACTCTGGAGAGTTTGCAGTTTAAACACCGAAGGAGCAAGCTGCTTTTAGCAGTAATCTCTCAGGTTTAAAGACAGAGCAGTAATGAGGCTATTTCCTCATTGCTGCTCTTTTTTGGTTTCTAAAAAGGAGGGATTAGATGACTGATAAACTGATTGTAAGTAATAACCCATTATTAAAGGAAAAGCTGGAGGATTATGAAAAAATATTTGTCAACACTGTCTCAGAAGTTTATAAAACAAGTAGAGATCTGATCCATCAAAATTGGATTTTATTGACTCATCCTCAAGCAGGTAGTATTAAACCAGCACAAAATCCTTATCGAAGTATTGTTTTAGCCAGTTCAGCAGAGCTTGATTTTTACAGTCTAAAAACTATAGAAAACGCTATCTTAAATTTTGAACAGTTCAGTCAGCATCATAAAAAAAGAGAATATTCTCCAGAAATCAAAAAAGATTATCAACTTATTGATCTGTCACTCTTAAATTCTGCTCTAAAGAATAAAACTACTAGAAAGGAGTAAAAATAGTGAAATTAGAATTAGCACAAATTACTATTAATGATATTCAGTTTGCTGATCAAACTAAAGTTTCGGATTCTACACTTTATATTAACCGTAAAGAGCTCTTAAAGGTTATAGGTCAGGACAGTCGCATAATAGATATTAATTTAGAAATAGTTCATCCCGGGGATAAGGTTAGAATTATTCCTGTAAAAGATGTTATTGAGCCGCGAGTTAAAGCTGAAGGTCCAGGTGATGTATTCCCCGGTTTTATAGGTGGAGAAGAAATGGTAGGCTCGGGACTTACTAAGGTACTTAAAGGTGCTGCAGTTGTTACAACAGGAGAAATTGTTGGCTTTCAGGAAGGCATAATTGATATGTCAGGTCCGGGGGCTGAATACAGTCCATTTTCCAAATTGCATAATTTAGTTGTCGATTGTGATGTTAAAGAAAATATAAAACAGCATGAACATGAAGAAATTTTAAGAATGGCTGGTCTAAAAACTGCCGATTATTTAGCTAAAGCAGCCAGAGATATTGAGCCGGATGAGGTAGAGTTTTTTGAAGCAAAACCTTTTTTAGAAGCTGCTGCTGAATATCCTGATCTTCCCAAGGTAGGATATGTTTATATGCTACAGAGTCAGGGCTTACTGCATGACACATATGTTTATGGAGTTGATGCAAAGGAAATTATTCCAAGCCTAATTTCTCCAACTGAAGTTATGGATGGAGCTATTATAAGTGGTAACTGTGTATCAGCCTGTGATAAAAACACAACTTATGTACATCAGAATAACCCGGTGATTGAAGAGCTTTATAAATATCATGGTCAGAAATATAATTTTATGGGAGTTATTATCACAAATGAAAATGTTACCCTGGCAGACAAAGAAAGATCATCTAATTATACTGCTAAATTAGCAGAAATGTTAAGTCTGGATGCGGTTATAGTCTCTGAAGAAGGATTTGGAAATCCTGATGCAGATTTAATAATGAACAGCAGAAAACTTGCTGCAAAAGGAATTGAAACTGTACTTATAACTGATGAATATGCCGGTAGAGATGGGGCATCTCAGTCACTTGCTGATGCTGATCCTTCTGCTGATGCAGTTGTAACTGCAGGAAATGCAAATGAAGTTATCACTCTGCCGCCAATGGAAAAAGTTATTGGACATCAGAACTTTGCCGATGTAATTGCCGGTGGTTTTGACGGCAGCCTTGGAGCTGATGGTTCTATATCAGTTGAAATTCAGGCAATTACTGGCTCAACAAATGAATTAGGATTTAATAATTTAACAGCTAGAACTTATTAATTTGAAACTGTTAAATAAAAGCTTAAAATAATATTTTCAAAAAAATAATGGAGGTCTAAAATAATGCTTAAAATAGTACATTATTTAAATCAATTTTTTGGACAGATTGGGGGAGAGGATAAAGCAGATATTCCACCACGCATAGAAGAGGGGGCGGTTGGTCCTGGAGTTGTTTTAAACCGAATGCTGGGTGATCAAGCAGAAATCGTTAATACCATTATCTGTGGTGACACATTTTTTAATGAAAACCTGGCAGAAAGCAAAAGTACAATTAGAGAAATGCTTAAAAATATAGAACCCGATTTATTAATTGCAGGGCCTGCTTTTAATGCGGGAAGATATGGAGTCGCCTGCGGTACTGCTGCAGAAGTGGCTAAAGCTGATCTGGGAATAGATGTTATTTCCGGTATTTATCCGGAAAATCCCGGTTATGAAATGTTTAAACAGTATGCTTACTTTATAGAAACTCCAGATACTGCTGCCGGTATGAGAACGGCAATTCCTAATATGGCAGAGCTAGTCAAAAGTTATCTTAAAAAAAATGGCGTTTTAGGCAGTCCACAAGAAGAGGGATATCTACCTCGGGGAGTCAGAAAAAATATTTTTGTTGATCAAAGAGGTGCTGCCAGAGCGGTTAAAATGCTGATATCTAAATTAGAGGCAGAAGAATTTGAAACTGAATATCCAATGCCGGTTTTTGATAGAGTAGATCCTGCAGATCCAATTGAAAATTTGAAAGAGGCTAAAGTTGCTCTTATTACATCTGGTGGTATTGTTCCTAAGGGAAATCCCGATCATATAGAGTCCTCAAGTGCTTCAAAATATGGAGAATACAGTCTGGAAGGTGTAAGCAACCTTGATCAGGATAGTTTTGAAACTGCTCATGGAGGATATGATCCTGTATTTGCAAATCTGGATGCAGACCGTGTACTTCCTGTTGATGTAATGCGGGAACTTGAAAATGAGGGAGTGATTGGAAAGCTTTATAACAAGTTTTACAGTACAGTCGGTAATGGTACTTCTGTTGCCAATTCTAAAAGTTTTGCAAATCAGATCGCTGAGAAGTTAAAATCAGATGGAGTTCAGGCAGTAATTTTAACTTCTACCTGAGGTACCTGTACTCGTTGCGGTGCAACAATGGTGAAAGAGATTGAAAAGACTGGTTTACCTGTGGTTCATGTTGCAACAGTAGTTCCAATTTCCAAAACAGTAGGTGCAAATAGAATAGTCCCTGCTGTTGCTATTCCTCATCCTTTAGGGAATCCGAAACTGTCTGAACAGGAAGAGAAGAATTTAAGAAGAAATATAGTTGAAAAAGCATTAACTGCTCTGCAGACCAGTATTGATCAGCAGACAGTTTTTTGCTGATGCTGAGTAATAATTTAAATCGTAATATTTAGATGTTAATCAAAAAAGTACTTGCATAAAGCAGATATATACTGTATAATACTAAAAAATAAACAAAACTAAACCTTTGAGCAGAAGAGTAAGAATTTTTGTGGAGTCAGCGAATCGAGGATGGTGAGAGCTCGAGCGAAACCTGGTTCTGAAGCGCATCTGTGAGGTTTTTTTCTGAACTCAGTAGGAAAAAACGTAGAACTGCGTTAAATTGGCTGAAAGTGGATAATTATTTTATCAAGCAGAGTGGTACCACGGATATTAACCTGTCTCTATTATATGGAGGCGGGTTTTTGTATTTTTTCAGCAGTATTTGCTGAAAATATATTTAGATTAAGATTGTTGATCATTATTTTAAGAGGATTGAAAATAGAGCAGAAAATCTAAGGAGGAATTTTTAAAATGGCTAAAAAAGAAATTAAGAAAATTTTGTTGGCGTATTCAGGTGGACTAGATACTTCAGTAGCGATTAAGTGGCTGCAGGATAAATATGATGCAGAAATTATTACTTATACCGCTCATTTAGGACAGCCTCAGGACTGGGATGCAGTTGAGGAAAAAGCTATGGCAACAGGTGCTTCTAAGGCCTATATTGATGATATTAGAGAAGAATTTATTACTGATTATGTTTACCCGGCACTTAAAGTAAACGCAATGTACCAGGAAAAATATCCCCTGGCAACAGCACTGGCCCGTCCTTTGATTTCTAAGAGAATGGTAGAGATTGCAAAAAAAGAGGGTGTAGATGCTTTAGCTCACGGCTGTACAGGTAAAGGTAATGACCAGGTGCGTTTTGAAGTTTCCTTTAAAGCTCTGGCACCAGAAATGGAAATCATTGCACCTTTAAGAGACTGGGAATTTGTTTCCAGAGATGCAGAAATTGAATATGCTGAAGCAAATGGAATTCCGGTTAAGGCAACCAAAGACAGTCCCTACAGTATTGACCAGAACTTATGGGGAATCAGTATTGAATGTGGAGTCTTAGAAGATCCCTGGACTGAGCCGCCAGCAGATGCCTATCAGTGGACTAAAGATGTAGATGATACTCCAGATGAGCCTAAATATCTTACAATTGATTTTGAAAAAGGTATTCCAGTAGCAATTGATGGAGAGGAAATGGCTCCAATTGAGTTGGTAGAAAAGTTAAATGCAGTTGGTTCTGAATATGGAGTCGGCAGAATCGATATGTTAGAAGACAGACTGGTTGGAATTAAATCCAGAGAGATTTATGAAGCTCCTGCCGGTGAAATTTTAATTACTGCTCATAAAGCTTTAGAAGATTTAACTTTAGACCGCGACACCAAAAACTACAAAGCAGAAATGTCAGCTAAATACGCTGAGTTAACCTATAATGGCCTCTGGTTTTCACCTTTAAGAGATGCTTTAGATGCTTTTGTTGAAAAGTCTCAGGAGACTGTAACAGGTACAGTTAAAGTTAAACTCTATAAAGCAAACTGTACACTTGTCGGCAGAAAATCTGAGTATTCATTATATGACCACGGACTGGCAACCTATGATGAAAGTGATAATTTTGATCATAAATCAGCTCCAGGATTTATTAACCTCTGGGCACTACCACTGCAAGTAGCAAATCAAAAAAAGAGAGAAGAAAAATAGATGGCAAAAAGTAAATTATGGGGTGGAAGATTTGAGGCAGGTACTTCTGAGTTAATGGATCAGTTTAATGCTTCTCTTCCTTTTGATATTAATTTAATGGAATATGACATTCAGGGCAGTCTGGCTCATGTTAAAATGCTGGGCAGACAGGATATTTTAACTGCAGCTGAAGTAAAAGAAATTACTGAAGGTTTAAAAGCTATTAAAAAAGACCTCAAAGCTGAATTAGAAGCGGGAACTTTTGATTTTAATGAAGCCGAGGATATTCACAGTCTGGTAGAAGCCAGATTGACTGCTAAAATTGGTGAGCTGGGAGGCAAACTGCATACAGGCCGCAGCCGTAATGATCAGGTTGCAGTTGATATGAGGCTTTATCTCAGAGATCAGACCGAGCAGATTATGGAAATGCTCCTTAAGTTTATGCAGGTTCTGCTTGAGCTGGCAGAAGAACACGCTGAAACCGTAATGCCCGGATATACTCATCTGCAGCGGGCACAGGCTTTAACCTTTGGCCACCACCAGCTGGCCTATTACTTTAAATTAAAGCGGGACTATGAGCGCTTTGAAGATGCTCTAAAGCGGATTAATGTCTCTCCTTTAGGCTCCGGGGCCCTGGCCGGCAGTTCTTTTAACTTAGATCGTGATTTTACAGCTCAGGAGCTGGGTTTTGAGCGGGCCTGTGAAAACTCGATGGATGGAGTTAGTGATCGGGACTTTGTGCTGGAATTTTTATCAGTTGCATCTAATCTGATGCTGCATTTAAGCCGCCTGAGTGAAGAAGTAATTCTCTGGAATTCCAAAGAATTTTCCTTTATCGAACTCGCTGATCAGTACACTACCGGCAGCTCAATTATGCCGCAGAAGAAAAATCCTGATCTGGCAGAGCTGGTTAGGGGGAAAACAGGGAGAGTAATCGGCAGCTTAAATCAACTGATGCTGACCATTAAAGGACTGCCCCTGGCTTATAATAAGGATCTGCAGGAGGATAAAGAAGGTCTTTTTGATAGTGTTAACACAGTTAAGGTTATTTTAGAATTATATCCTCAAATGCTGAAAAGCATGAGCGTTAATCAGGAGAATATGAAAAATGCTGCTGCAACCGGATTTCTAAATGCAACAGAGCTTGCTGATTTTCTTGCTGAAAATGGTATACCTTTTAGAAAGGCACATCAGATTGTAGGAGAGGCTGTACTTTTTGCTTCTAAAAAAGATAAAGAACTTGATCAGCTTCAGCAGTCTGAATGGGAAAATATTCTGGCTCAATATATAAGTGTTGATGCAGAAAAATTAAAAGAAAAACTTTCTGTAGAAGCTGCAGTTAACTCCCATGCAACCAGGGGAGGACCTGCATTTGCTGAGACTAAAAATGTAATTAAAAAAGAAAAAGAATTTTTAGTTTTAAAATAAAAAATAAATATTTGATATCATACTGAAAGCTGCCTCTGATTTAGTTTTGAAATTAATTCTAAATTAGGGGTTTTATTTTTATCAAAAAAGTATTACAATGAATATATAAGTAGGCTACTAAAGATTGGAGGGTTGAAGTTGAAAAATCAAATATTGAATCACAGAAGATTTTTTTCAATTGTTTTTATGACATTTTTAATAATATTGATTTCTTTGTCTTCAGCTTCTGCTTTTTCGGATTATGAAAAGGATGTTGCTGATCGATTGTATGAAGATCTTAATCAGGAATATAGAATAACTGAATTTAAAGAAAACAGTTTAGAATATGAAACTTTAAATAGACTGGAAGCCAATATAGTTAATAAGAAATTTAAAAATGAGGAATTTAAAATACATCATATTGATGACCAGGTAATTAATGCCTATTATATTGGGGCAGGAAACATTATGTTATTTGAAGGTCTGCTGCAGAAATTAAATACTGAAGATCAGCTGGCAGGCTTAATTGCACATGAAATGGGACATGCAGTAGAGGAGCATTTAACTGAGGATTTAGAAAGAAATTTAGGTCTTTCACTTTTAAATATCTTATTTAATCAGTTTACGGATAATGAATACCAGACAATGACCAATGTGGCTCAGAATTTAATTGCCAATGGATATTCCAGAGAACAGGAACAGGAATCAGACATTTATGCAGTGGATTTAATGCTGCGCAGTGGTTATGATCCAGATGGTCTGGTGGAGTTGATGAAAGTATTTAAGGAAAACAGTAATAATTTTAAGCTTTTAGAATTTACTCAAACTCATCCGATTCCTGAAAGTAGAATTGAATATTTAGAAGAATATATCGCCGAAAAAAAATCTAAAACAGCTGCAGAAGCTGCTGAAAATAATGATTCTAAAGAATCCGAGGACGGTTTAAAAATCCCTCAAACAAGTAATTATAAGAAATTTGAGAATGAGATAGTTTCATTTTCTTATCCCGAAAATTGGGAGCTCAAGGAAAAAAGAGCACTGAAAGAACAAATTAGATTTAAATACCAACTTACTGCTAAAGAACTTGCTGCAGAAATAATTTTAGAAGATCTAAGCGGTAAAACATTCATGGAGACCACTAGAAAGCAGTTTAATTATGCTGCGATTGAGGCTGAAGAAAATGGTTTTGAGACTGAAAAAAGAAACTTAAGCAGTAATCAGCTTGATATTTATCAGCTGCAGTTGAGTCGGGGAGAGGAATTAAAATTAGAGTACTTTATCAGCGAAAAAAGTGAACAGCAGATGCTAAATTTAAGTTTTGAAATTGGTGGCAGCAGCAAAATTCAGATTCGGGAATCAATAGAAGAACTAATTAACAGTCTAAGATTTAAATAATATGGGGTGAGTATTTTGGAGAATAAAACAAGAAAATTAGTCTGGGCAAGTTTCTTATTAATTCTGGGAATTATCTTACCAAGGCTGGTAAATATGGCAGGCAGCCAGACACTGGGGAATTTAATCTCTCCCATGCATATTCCGGTATTTCTGTCCGGTCTAATTTTGGGACCTTTTTATGGGACCTTAGTTGGTTTTATAACACCATTATTTAGCACACTGCTTTTTGCTCTGCCGCCGATGATGCCCCCAATTGCAGTTTTGATGGCATTTGAACTGGCAGCATTTGGCCTGATTGCGGGATATTTATATTCCAATAAATTTAAAAATATTTATGTAAGTTTGATCACAGCGATGATTCTTGGCCGTTTGGTTTATGGAATAGCTTTAATTGCTTTGGGACCAATTTTCAGCTTTAATCCACCTTTTATTCCCTTTATGCAGGGTGTTTTTTTAACTGGAATTCCAGGGGTTGTAATTCAGCTTGTTATTATTCCACCAATCATCGAAAAAATTAAACCGATTAAAGAATTTACGGAGTTTAATCGAAAAGTCAAATAATTTTAATTATCGTTTCCTGGTCAAATTTGTCAGGTTTAAAGATAATGATTAAAAAGTGATAAGTTTCAATATTACTAAATATAGTATCTGAGGAGGAGAAGTTATGGAATATGATATATTTTCTGTAGGAGATAATGTTGCTGATTATTATCCCGAGGAAAAGAAAATTTATGCCGGTGGGGGAGCTTATAATACAGCTGTTATTGCAAAAAGACTGGGTGCACGTGCTGCCTATTATGGAGTTTTCGGCACTGATCAAAATGCCAAATTTTTATATGATACATTAAAAAAGGAAAGAGTTGCCTATCCAGTTAGTGATATTCGCAAAGGACGCAATGCTGTCTCTATTATTCAAAAAAATGGTGTTAAGTCAGAGGTGGATCAGGTCGATAAAGGAGTCTATAAAAGTCTGGCTATTAATAAGAATGTACTGAATATAATAAAAAACTCTAAAATTGTGCACAGCAATATTTATTCCTATTTTGAAAATTATTTACCCAGACTTCATTATAAGACACGCCTTTCTTTTGATTTTTCTTATCTAAGGAATAAAGAATATATAGAAGATGTGTTACGAAAAGTAGATATCGCTTTTTTCTCTGAAAGTAAAAATGAAGAAAACCCGGAGGAATTTTTAGATTGGATTTCCAATTTTGGAGTTGAAGCAGCTGTTTTAACTCAGGCTGAAAATGGAGTTCTAATCAGGGTTGGAGATAATTTAATCAAAAAGGATGCTGTCCCCACTGAAATTATTGATACTTTAGGCTCTGGAGATGCTTTTATTGCTGCTTTTTTAACTCAGTTAACTAAAGAAGAAAATAATTTTGAAAAAGCAGCAGCTGAAGGATTGAAAATTGCAGCAAAATACTGTAAAGTTAAAGGTGCACTCGGTATTTTTCAGCCTAGAGATGAAGCTGTAAAAATATATAAGAACTTTCATGAATAAATTGGTCTGGTAATTTAACTAAATTAATAGAATTTTTAAGCTTTTTTAAAGAAAAAGGAATTAACTTATTTTTATAGAAAATATAAATAAATAGAAAATATAAATTATAGAGCAACTATAACAGTTATTTATTTA
>JBKHDA010000067.1:0-10853 GCA_046541575.1 Halanaerobium sp.
TTCATCATTTCTACTATTTCTTGAATTCTGGCCACTTTTAACAGAGGTATACTGTCTGCTAAATGGGAGATGATTAGAATTAGTTGTTCTTAAAGCTGTAGAACTTTTTGAATCCATCTCTTTTTTTAAAGCAGATTTAAAATTTATATCCTGCCTTTTATAACCAGGAGTACTTACATTGGCCAGGTTGTTGGCAATCATCTCTCCCCGGCGGGCAGAACCATCAAGAGCTCTGGTTATAATCTCTAAATTTTCCATTATTTTTACCCCCTCTAACTAAAAAATCTACAGTCTTAAACTATAGATTTTTGGCTGTGCAGTCTGGCAATCATAATAAAACATCTTAGACCCATAACTTTGCGTCATTAGTTTTCACTAATTTTGCTAATATTTAATACTATTTTTAACTACTATTTATATATAGTATAAATAAAAAATTATTTAAAATTTATAATAATTTTTTTAATGATTCCATAACTCTATCCTTTTTGAAAGGTTTAACTATAAAATCTTTGGCTCCCATTTCTATAGCCTGGATAACAATTTTTTGCTGACCCATAGCACTACAGACTACTATTTGTGCATCTGGATCAATATCCTGAATAGCTTTAATAGCTTCTAATCCATCCATAACAGGCATTGTAATATCCATTGTTACTATGTCTGGATTTAATTCCTGATATAATTCTACGGCTTCTTTTCCATTTTCCGCCTCACCGGCGACTTCAAAATCATCTTTCAATATATTTTTTAAATTTAATCTCATAAATGCTGCATCATCGACAATTAATACCTTAGGCATTTAAAAATTACCTCCTCTAATTATATATACTGTCAGTTAATATAATAACAGATATTATTTTTATTTACAATAACAATTCTTCTTTTTTACACTTTATTTACAATAAAAATTATTTTTTTTACAATTTTAGGGTGGTTTCCTTAAATTACTATATAGTAATATTAAATAATAATCAAGTCCCTGCTAAAAGATTTAACCTCAACTCGACCATCATCAACATAAAAATACATAGATCTTCCGTAATCTTTTCCAACATCACTGCCGATAATTTTTATACCTGTATCTTTTAATTTTTCTTTAACGGCTTCAACATTTCTCTCACCAATCTTCATCACAGAATCTCCACTTTCAGATTTGAACATTCCTGCTCCACCAACAATTTTAGCATATAAATGTCTTTTTTTTGCTCCAATTCCTTCCATTTCATCAATCAAAAAAGGAATTCCGGTATCTGCATATTTAACTATTTTTTTGCCACCTGGATTTTCCGGCAGCATAATATGAACCAGACCACCAACTTTAGAAAATTTATCATAAAGGGCAATGCCTACACAGGAGCCCAGACCAAGTGTGGCTAAAACTGTATTTTCATCGCCAACTGCATGATCTGCCATTTTTACAACTAATTTTTCTGCTACCTGATTCGGACTAGGCAAAATTATCACCTACCAGTCTCTCAAATAGAAAATCAAGAGAATCTTTTTCAGGTATAAAGAAATAAAATAGTTCCAGTTTCTCCTCTCCTGCTATAAACTCTGTTTCTAAAAGCAAAATAAAGTCTTCTGTTTGGCTGTAATCAATAACAGAGGAACTTAAAACTGCACCGGCCATATCATAGGCCATTGCCGGAACACTTTGATCTAAATCAAGATCAGTAAAATCATTAATCGCTTTTAAATAAGCACCACTCAAAATATTTCCCAGTTCATTTAAAGCTGAATGCTGCATTTCTTTTCCGGGCAGCTCATCAGTAGCAAAAATTAATTTTAACATTTTTTCAACATTTTCCATATCTACTACCAATAAAATTTTCCCTGATATTTCTCCGGAAAAATTGATCATAATACAGGCAATATATTCTTCTTCATCTCCTGTAATTGCCGGTAAATCCTGAATATCAACCAATTCTACCTGAGGTACAGTCATATTTATTTCCTGTCCTATCATTCCCGAAAAAGCTGTAGCTGCATTTCCAGCTCCAATATTTGCAACTTCTTTGAGAATATCCCGCTTGCTCTGGTCTAACTCCATTAACTTACCTCCTGACATTATTATTGAACACAAAATTTAGCCCTCTACTTTTTTCAATTCTTCAATTTCATGATTGGTTAATATATTTTTAAGATCAAGCAGAAGCAGCAGCTCATCATCTTCACCGGCTCTTCCAACTCCCTCAATGTAATCACTATTAACTTTTTTAGCTAAATCAGGCAGTTCAACAATATTTTCTTTTGTTAACGGCTCAATTTCTTTAACATCATCAACCATCATTCCGGCAGTTACTCCATCAAGCTCAACAATTATAATTTTTTCAGAACTGTTTTTTTTCGCACCACTAATATTCAGTCTTAATTTTAAATCTACTACAGGGACTACTGACCCACGCAAATTAATAATTCCACTTATAAAATCTGGACTATCAGGCACAAAAGTCAGGTCTGTATTAGAAAGTATTTCTTTAGTTTGATTAATATTGACTCCAAATTTTTTATCTGCCAGATAAAAAATTACATATTGTTTTTTATCGCGGCTAATTTCATTTATCTGCATTACAATCACCTCCAGCAATTATATAAAATTTTCCAAATGTCTTTTTGAAAATATTTATTCCCCACCTAAAATTATTTATTAAGATTAATAATTTCAACATGGGGAAATCACTAACATCTTATTGAGTAAACAGAGTTTTCTCAAGATCAAGCAGAATTAATAAATGATCTTCATCACGAGCACAAACTCCGCGCAGATAATCTTGCCGCAGATTACTTTCAACATCTGGTGCCGGTGTGATACTATCTTCCTCCAGCCAGACAATTCCTTCAATGTGATCTACCTGAATCCCTAAAAGCATATCATTAATTTCAACTGTAATAGTTCTCTGCTCATCAGGATCAAACTCTCCACTATCCTGATCTATTTCAAAACGGCTGTGCAGATCAACTACAGGCACAATAATCCCTCTAAGATTAATTACTCCTACAACATGTTCATCAGTATTTGGTACATTTGTTATTTGAGCGGATTTTATAATCTCTCTGGTATATTCAATTTCAATACCATATTCTTCTTCACCAATATTAAAAACTACATATTGAGCCTGACCACTCTTTTTATTATTTTGATTTTTAGCTTCATCTAAATCTAATCGTTCTTGAGTTGTTTCCATAATTACACCTCATCTTATGAAATTTTAAATTCTCCTATCATTTCCTTTAACTCTACTGTCATATCAGTAAGACTATCTACTGCCTGTATAAGATTTTCCATAGACTCTGATTGATTCTGTATCGATTCAGAAATCTGATCACTATTAACTGCCTGTTCTTCAGTAACCTTTGAAATATCTCGGCTTCCTTTGGAAAGTTCATTCACTGATTCAGCAGTTTCTTTAACCTTAGTTACTACTTCTTTGATTTTATCAGTTATATTATTAAAAACCTTTCCAGTTTCGGATACTGATCCAGCACCTGTTTTAATCTGGTCATTAGTTTTGTTAATTACATCCACTGCTGCCTCAATTTCTTCCTGGAGGTTATTTACCAGACTTTTAATTTCATCAGTAGAACCTTTTGTTTCCTCTGCCAGATCTCTGATTTCATCAGCTACAACTGCAAAACCACGACCAGCATCACCGGCTCTAGCTGCCTCAATAGCAGCATTTAAAGCTAAAAGGTTGGTCTGCTCAGCAATAGCAGAAATCATATTTACAATACCATTAATTTTACCAGCAGACTCATTCAGATTATCTATTTTTTCAATTGACTGAGAAGATACATCTATTACTTTTTCCATTTTTCTTTCAGTCTTCTGCATTTCGTCCAGTCCATTTTCAGCAAGTTGATTAACCTGGTCTGTATAATCTGTAATTCCCTGAACATTATCATTTATTTCTGTAGTTGAAGCTGCAAATTCTTCTGCAGACGCTGCAACCTCTTCAATCGAAGCCGAAAATTCTTCAACAGAAGCAGCAACATTGTCAATTGAACTTGAAGTTTCAACTACTGTTTCTTTTAATTCTTCACCGGTCTTATCAGTTTTCAGAGCTGAATCATTAATATTAATGACCAGTTTTTTTATATTATCCACCATTTTATTAAATGCATTAGCCAACTCTCCAATTTCATCATCATTTTCCACATCTACTTTTTCTGTTAAATCCCCGCTGGCAATAACATTAGCTGAATTACGCAATTTTAATATAGGTTTTGCTATATAGTCAGCAGCATAATAAGCCACCACTACACCAATAATTACAGCAATCAAACCTATTAAAATACTCATATATCTCATTGTGGCTATTGGAGCCATAACATTGGCGTTATTTGCCTGAATAGCCAGAAACCAGTCTGTAGATTCTAATGGGGTAAAAGCTACACCCCTTTCTGCACCTAATAAATCATAAAATTCTATCTCACTGGCGCCAGTCTGCATTCTACTAAATAGAGAATCCATTTCTTCTCCACCGGCCTCAAGCAAGTCCTGATTACCCTGATATTCAGAATTTTCGTGAGCAATCACATAATTATTTTCATTAATGATAAAACCTGAGCCCTCTCCATTAATGTTCATTGAAGTACTAATTTCATTGAAAATAGAAAGTGGTATTGAACCACCAAATATCATTACCAAATCTCCATCCACAAAATAAGGTTCGATTATTAAAACGGATTTATAATCTGATCCAGGTGTCTGAACTGGATCACTAAGAAAAATCTCTTCTTTTTCTAAGGCCTCAGCAAAAATATTCGTATCAGAAATATCAATTTCTTGCTCCTTTAAAGTTGTACTCATCAGCCCATTTAAATCAATTAAAAATAATGAGGAAAGATAAGGATGTTCATCTACGATTGTAGCAAAATGCTCATTATTACCCATATTAAAATATAGCTGTCTTGCCAGTTCTGTATCTAAATTTGTTCGACTGTCAAACCAGCTGTGATCAAGATTTTTAACAGAACTAGTACTCTGTTCAATAACCATATCTAACTGACGAGCATTATTACGAACCTTATCTAAAGCTGCCTGATAAATGCTTTCTTCCAAAATACTACTTGATTGAAAGTATGTAAAAACTGAAGAAAGTAAAATTAGACAAAGTACTAAGATACTAATAATTAAAATCAACTTTGTTCTAATGCTCTGCAAATTTAGTTTATTGATGCTGAGCTCCATATTTAAATCTCCCCTATTTTAAATTATATATTTATGCAACAATGTCTCTCACATCAATAATCAGAGCAACATCTCCATCTCCAATAATTGTAGCACCACTAATATATTCAGTATCCTGGAGGTAATTTCCGAGAGATTTGATCACAATTTCCTGCTGATTTAATAATTCTTCTACTATTAAACCAATAAAGCGATCTCCACTTTTTAGAATTACAACTGATAAATCTGAATCCGCCTTTTTAAATGAACCAAGGTTATCATTACCAAAAATCTCAGAAGCAGAAACTAAAGGAATTGTATTTTCTCTTAAAACAATTACATCTTTACCTCTTACTTTTTTAATGTTTTCTGGACTAATAGTTAAAGTTTCACTGACCGCATTTAAAGGAATTGCAAATGTATCCCCATCAACAGTGATCATTAAAGCCTGTGTGATAGCAAGAGTTAGAGGTAAAGAAATTGTAAAAGTACTGCCCTGACCCAGTTCAGATTCAATACTGATCTGTCCATCGAGTTTTTTAACAATATTTTTTACAATATCCATTCCAACACCACGACCGGAAACATCAGTAACTTCAGAAGCGGTACTAAACCCAGGATGGAAAACAAAGTCGAGTATATCTCTTCTTTCTAACTGTTCAAGTTCTTCCTCACTAATTATTCCTTTTTCTACAGCCTTACGCCCGATAACATCAGCATCAATACCTGAACCATCATCTTTAACCTCAATAATTATTTCACTGCCTTTTTGATAGGCTCTAAGCTCAATTCGTCCTTCCTCGTCTTTACCCTTGGCCTTTCGTTCTTCCGGTTTTTCTATTCCATGATCAATGGCATTTCGCAGCAGATGTGTTAAAGGATCAGATAATTCGTCAATAATTGAGCGATCCAGTTCAGTTTCCTGACCTTCCATCACAAAATCAATCTCTTTATTCATTTTATTTGAAAGATCCCTGATCATTCTTGGAAATCTGCTGAACATAACACCAACAGGTACCATTCTAATCTGCATAACTATATGGTGTAGTTCCATTGTGACCCGATCAAGCTGTGGAATTATTTCATTAAATTTAGATTTTTGAATATCTAATGACTGGAGTCGAGTTTTATTAATAAGTAATTCTCCAACCATATTCATTAAAGTATCAAGTTTAGAAATATCAACTCTAACTGTGGAACTGCTCTGAAATGAATTTACCTTATGTTCAGCATGAAGACTCTTATTATTATCTTCTTTATCCTCATCTTCCATATCTAAAGACTCCAGTTCTTTAAAACTTATAACTTCAGCTCCAGAAACTTCTGCTAATTCTTCTTTAAATTCTACTGCCGGCAGCCAGCTCAGAGCATAAATATCTACTTCTGCAACAGCCTCTTCAGAATTTTCTATTTCATCTTTTTCCGGTACAGATTTAAATAATTTCCCTATCTCTTCAATTTTTTTAAGAACCATAAAAGCTCTAACACTCTGGAAATCCTGCTCATCAAGCCCAACTTTCAGATGATAAATTCTTTCTTTATCTTTCTTTTCAGATTTTAGTTTTTGTTTTTCTTCCTTACTTAAATTTATAGTTAGCTGATCTGAACTTTCACCATTAGAATTTAAGGTAGAATCTGAATCTGAAATACCACTTTGAGTATATTCAGCCAGTTCATTTATAAATCCTTCTAAATTAACATCAGATGGCTCTTCTCCCTCATTTTCTCTAATCTTTCCAACCAGAAACTGAATATTATCAAGCCCCTGTAATAAGAGATCAATAAAATCTGTTGTAACCTCAAGTTTTCCTTCTCTAACTCTATCCAGCATATTCTCCATTTTATGAGTTAGTTCAGTTAAATTTTCAAAACCCATAGTAGCCGCCATTCCTTTAAGCGAATGGGCCGCTCTAAAAACTGCATCTATAGTTTCTTTATCTCCCGGATTATTTTCAAGAGTTAAGATACCATTGTTAAGGGTTTCTACATATTCTTTTGCTTCATCAAAAAACATATCTAAATAACCATTATCCTGCATTAACCTACCCCCTAAGTTTATTAATTAAAAGATATTAACTTTTTTCATCAAAAAATTTTGCCTCATATTTATCAGGATTGAGATATCCTTTGATGCTCTTTTCACGGCTGTATAAAGAGATCATCTTTTCTTTATTTTCTTCCTTTTGCTTTTCTAGTTTTTTCATGTTTTGCAACTGCAGCTCACTTATTTTCTGAATCAACTGATATAATTCATTCTTTTTTTCTTCCAATTTTTTTTGATCAATTGAAAAAGCGAGTTTGGCAAAATATTCTTTCTGATCAATCCGGTCTATTTGATCAATCAGTTTGTTTTTTTCAGCCAGTTTTTCTTTGAGACTTTCAAAATCACTTTCTGCAATAATTTCTGATTCTGCTTCAGTAAGTGATTTCAGTTTTTGATATAATTTAAATAGATCTTCCATCAGCCAACCTCCACTCTAAACACCGATATTAACTCTTTTTTTATCCTCTGTATTTTTATTCATTACAATTTCTTTATAAGTAACAAATAATTCTTCAATAAGAGGTATAACATTATCAAGATATTTAGTGTTTTTATTTAAATTAGCCTGAATAAGCTCTCTATAAATAAAATCATAGAGACTTTCCAGTTGAACAGCTATTTCTCCACCATTTTCTTTGTCTAAAGTATTCTGCAATTCTAATATAATATCTTGAGCCTTAATTATATTCTTATGGCTTTCTTCAATTTTTCCTTCTTTTATATTCTTTTTTGCTAATTTCATAAATTTCAAGGCACCCTGATAAAGCATCAATAAAAGCTTGCCCGGACTTGCTGTTTTAATCTGCATCTGCTTATATTGATCGGCACTTTTTCCCTGCATAAATTTCCCTCCTAAACATATTTTATAATTTTTTGTTTAAAATAGCAATGATTCTATATATCAAATTCTATTTTATTTAATTTATCTAATAATTTCTTGTTTTTAACTGCTTCCTGATTTTCTTCTTTTACATCTTCTAAAAGCTCTTTTCTCATAATCTCAATATTTTTGGGTGCATCTATTCCCAACTGTACCTTGCCGTTTTCAATCCCAACAACAGTTATTTCAATCTGGTCATCAATAACAATTTTTTCATTTAATTTTCGACTTAATACCAGCATTATTCTGCCACCTCTTCTGCTGCGGCAAAAATCTTATATCTAACCTGATAGCGCTGATCATCAAGTATTATCTGTTTGCCAAGTTTTTCTTCCAAATTAATAACAATTGGAGCTGAAAGATTAGCTGTACTGTTTTTAATTTCATCCTTAAGTGTAATAATATTAAGAATTAATAAATTAGAAATGCTTGCAATTTTTAATTCTTTTTCTGCTTTATCACTAATTTCAAATTCATAATTCTGGATTAAATTGCCCGGTTCTACAGTTACAAAGGCTACATCTGAATCATTAACTGACTGCATTATTATAAATGGAGACTCGTCTGCCAGTGGTAATAAAATAAATTCTTCTAAATTTTCAAATCCAGGAAGCCCTGATTTAAAAGAAATTATATCAGATTGTGCTATTTCAATTTTGCCAAAATCTCGGGTCATTATTTCCATAAAAATCCCTCCAGGTATTTACTTGATTTAATATTAAAATTTTAAGCTTTAAAATCTATGTTTGGACCGGGTTTATAAGCTATCACTAATTCTTGCTGTTCACTATACATTATTTCTGATCCAAGGTCAGAAATTTTATAGTTTTCAAAATCGCTTAGTTTATCCCCGGTAGATGCATAAAAGGCGGCTGACTCCTGAGCGCTTTCGATTCCTTTTTGAGCAAATTTTTTGGAACTGTCAGCTATTTTATAAAAGCCCATAGCCTTTCTCGATGGATAACTGTCAATATTTAAATCCAAATTCTGCAGCATGTCAGCACTTCCTCTCTTTAACTATAATCGTATAATTAAATAATTAATTAAATCTTATTAAAAGTGATTAAATCACTTATTCTTTGTTTTAGAAGATTATCCTCACTCTAAGAAACTAATTGAACTTTAATATTTTTCCTTTTATTTTATTATTCAGTTTTAAAATATATAATTTCTTGCTATCATTATAATATATCGGTTATTTTTAGTATTTTATTAAATGTTATTAAAGCTAATTAAATACTTCAAACTCTATTTAAGTCCCAATCTCTAAAATATACTGCCCTTTATTATTAACTAAAAAAGGTTTTAAGGCTCAAATAAAGAATTAATTAAATATAGAAATAAAAATTTTGAGGTGAAAATCATGAAAAAGAAATTAATTTTAATACTTTTTCTGGCTTTTTTAATTCTCTCATCAGGGGCAGAGGCTGAAATAAATACTCAGGCGGTAGAAAAACTGGATTATGAAGTTATTAACAGTTATTACCATGATCCAGAGGCCTTTACTCAGGGATTAGAGCTCTATAATGATTATCTTTATGAAGGGACAGGTCTTTATGGGAGATCATCACTCAGAAAAATTGCAGTTGAAAGTGGTGAAATTTTAAAAGAAATTGATTTAAATAAAAAGTATTTTGGAGAAGGAATTACTATTTTAAATCAAAAAATTTACCAGCTCAGCTGGAAGGAGAATACTGCTTTTGTTTATGATCTTGATTTTAATTTAATAAATACATTTAATTATCAGGGGGAAGGCTGGGGGCTGGCAAACAACGACCAGCACCTGCTTATGAGTAACGGCAGTCATTATATATTTTTTAGATCAGCAGATACATTTGAGACCATTAAAAAAATAGAAGTCAAAATTAAAAATGAAAAAGTTAATAATTTAAATGAACTGGAATACCACAATGGTTATATTTACGCTAATATCTGGCAGAAAGATTATATTGTAAAAATTAATGCTGAGACCGGTGAAGTTGAGGCTTATTTAGATTTGAATGGAATTTTAGAAACAAACTATGAAGGAGAAATAGATGTTTTAAATGGTATAGCCTATAACCCTGAAAACAAAAGTTTTTTAATAACAGGTAAATTATGGCCCAAAATTTATGAAATAAAAATTAAAAATAAATAAAAAAATCCCTTATGGAAAAGAAATCAACTAATTTCTTAACTATAAGGGATTTTTAATAAAGTTATTGATTTAAAATTTCATAAACTCTGGAATTATTATAATTACTGTACGGGTCTTCAAGTCTTAACCTCTCTAGAACTTCTTTACTTTTTTTTTCCTCTCCGGCTTCATTAAGCATTAAACCCAGATTATAGAGAGCTTCATCATAATAATTACTGTCTTGATATTCATTTAAATAAATTCGATAAAAATGTTCGGCCGACTGGTAATTATCCATTTTTTCATAACTTCTGGCCAGCAAAAACAGACTTTCTCTTTTTAAATAATCTGTTTCAGTTAAATTATAAATACTTTTAAAAATATCTGCTGCATCCTGATAATCTTCACTCGAAAAATAATCCAGGCCTAAATTGAAAAGCTGCTGTTCTGTACCTTCTTCTAAAAAAGTATTTGCTTCTTCCAGTTCCTCTTTTTCTGCTTCTTTTTCTCTTAATTTCTGCATATTCTCTAATGTTAAAAAAGGCTGTCCATTTTGATACTGCATCAGGTCCAGACTGCCTAAATTATCTGGACTGCTATTTCCATTTTCTTTATTGTCGCTATTTCCATTTTCTTTATT
>JBKHDA010000068.1:0-10151 GCA_046541575.1 Halanaerobium sp.
AAAGCCTCAAGTTCACGATACTGAGATAAATCAAGACGCAGTGTACCGGCAACATCCTTCATCGCTTTAATCTGTGCATTACCACCAACACGAGATACAGAAATACCTACATTAACAGCAGGTCTTACACCTGAGAAGAACAGCTCACTCTCAAGATAAATCTGTCCATCAGTAATAGAAATAACGTTGGTAGGAATAAAAGCGGAAACATCTCCGGCCTGTGTTTCAATGATCGGCAGAGCGGTTAAAGAACCTCCACCTAAATCATCATTCAACTTGGCTGCACGCTCTAATAAACGTGAATGTAAGTAGAATACATCACCAGGATAAGCTTCACGACCGGGCGGTCTTCTTAAAAGAAGTGACATGGCACGATAAGCTACCGCATGTTTGGAAAGATCATCGTAAACAACTAGTACATCTTTATCATCTTCGTACATGAAATGCTCACCCATAGCACAGCCGGCATAAGGTGCAATATATCTAATTGGAGCAGGCTCACTTGCTGTAGCAGAAACTACAATAGTGTAATCCATTGCTCCCTCTTCTCTTAATCTTTCTGTAAGCTGAGCTACAGTTGAGTTCTTCTGCCCAATAGCTACATAAATACAGATTACATCATTATCTTTCTGATTGATAATTGTATCAATCCCAATTGCTGTTTTACCAGTCTGACGGTCACCGATAATTAACTCACGCTGACCTCTACCAATTGGAGTCATTGCATCAATTGATTTTAAACCAGTCTGTAATGGAACCTCTACCGGTTGACGATCAACAACACCAGGTGCTTCAGATTCTACAGGACGATATGTATCACTATCAATTGCTCCTTTACCATCAAGCGGCTGGCCGAGTGGATTAACAACTCTTCCTAAGAGGGCTTCTCCTACCGGAACCTCAACTACACGTCCGGTACGTTTTACATCATCACCCTCCTCAATTAATGTTTCATCACCGAGTAAAACAACCCCGATATTATCTTCTTCAAGGTTTAAAGCCATTCCGAATACGTCATTTGGAAATTCTAGAAGTTCTCCGGACATTGCATCATTAAGACCGTAAACATGAGCGATACCATCACCAATATCTAATACAGTACCGACTCCTACGGTTTCTAATTCCTGTCCGTAATTTTCTATCTCTTTTTTTATAATCGAACTTATTTCTTCAGGTCTCAGTTTCAAATTAATTCACCCCTAACTTACTTACTGGAATCGATTTTAGCTTCTGCTTTAAAGCATTAAGCTGATTACGCATACTACCATCAATTATATAATCTTCAATCTTTAATACAATACCAGCAATAATTTCTTCATCAACATTATTTTTGATCTGAATATTATAATCTAGTAATGAATCTAATTTTTCTTTTAATTTATCAAGTATCGAATCATTCAATTCTACAGCTGATGTCACCTCTACATGCAGAACACTTTCAGCATCATCAACCAGTGAATTAAACTCCTCAATAATTGATTCCAGAAAAAATTCTCTTCTTTTATCAATTAAGATAAAAATAAAATGTAAAATATCGTCATTCATTTCTTCAGCAAAAATTTTCTCTAAAACTTTCTTTTTATCAGCCGGCATTAACCGCTGATGAAAAAGAAGTTCTTTTAAATCCTGATTCTCCTGAACCAGCTGTCTGAACTCAGTTAAACTATCTTTGAGTTTCAATAAATTATCTTCTTCTTTTCCCAGCTCAAATAGAGCCCGGCTGTATTTAGAAGCTACTTCATTTCTCATTGCAGCTCACCCAGTTTCTCTTTATCAAGCTGATCTATAAAGTCCATAATCATTTTCTGATGTTTATCCTCGTCTAACTGCTCCTGGATTAGTTTGTTTGCTGCCTGAACTGTGTAATCAGCAATATCATCTCTAAGTTCAGCTGCTGCTTCTTTTTTCGCCTGTTCAATTTCTTCTAATTTCTTGGCCTTTAAGCTCTCAGCTTTTTCTTCTGCTTTATTTATAATATCTTTAGCCTTTTTATTGGCTCTACTTTCTGCTTTATCAACAATCTCCTGTGCTTCACTGTGAGCATTTTTTAATTTCTGCTCATATTCTGATTTTAATTCTTTCGCTTCTTCTTTCCGCTCTTCTGCATCATCTAAATCACCATTGATTTGAGCAGCTCTCTGATCAAGAATATTTTTTATTGGATCATAAAGATATCTACGGAGTAAAAATAGAAGCACAAAAAAGTTGAGTAACTGCCATAACATTGTAGTATTAATATTAACCAAGAGTACATTCACCTCCTGAGATATAATTACCCACCATAAGGATGGGAAAATAGTCGTTAAATATAGTAAGTACTATTAAGTCAGGAGATTGCTCTCCCGACTTAATCTACTCTGGACTATATTGTAAAGATTAAAACAATGGCAATAACCAGAGAATAAATACCTGTTGACTCAGCAACAGCCTGACCTAAAAGCATAGTTGTAATAATATTACCTCTAGCTTCTGGATCTCTAGCCACAGATTCTACAGCCTTACCAGCAGCATAACCCTGACCAACTCCAGGACCAATACCTGCGATCATTGCAAAACCTGCTCCTAAAAGTGCTGATGCTCTAATGATTGTGTCAATAACTTCTGGTGAAAATTCTACCATTATAATTTCCTCCTTTCAATATTAAAAAACAAAATACTGTTTTCCAAAAACCTTATTTATACTCATCAAATTTACTTTGAAAAGTATCTTTTACCAGATCAACAATTGACCACAGTATGACTATAAATTTTATCATAAATAGTCCTACCGCTGCTGCCAGAAAGTCCAATCCTGGATTTCTGGCGGCAGTAAAAAGCACAACAAAATAGAGCGCATATTCGATAAAATATCGATTGCGAATAAACTTTTCTGCTGCAGCTTCCTCCATACTCAATGCCCTAATTATGTTATTATATTTTAATCTTAAAAGAAGTGTAGCTATCAACAACCCCAAAACAAAGCCAAATAAGATATCAAACTCACCTGTTAAAAGTGAAGAAATAATAGGCAGTAAAGCAAATAAATATGTTTTTTTGAGTATCTCTTTCTGCATTTTTTCCGGATCATCAATATATTTCATTAAAAACTCCTTTAATAACTTCTTTTAAGTTAAAAACTCTCTTAAACTCCATAAATTAAAAATATAGCTATTACCAGCGAATATATCCCTGTAGAAGCAGATATTACCTGACCCAACAGCATAGTTGTAATAATCGGTCCGCGGGCTTCTGGCTGCCTTCTGACTGCAGTTGTCGCCTGACCAGCGGCAAAACCCATTCCTGTACCGGGACCTATACCGGCTATCATTGCAATTCCAGCGGCCAAATAAGAAGCTGTTTTAATTATAGTAGTAGCTACTTCTGGTGAAATTTCAATCATAATTGACTCCTTTCTGATAATTAAGACTTAGCAACAGAAATATAAGCAATTGCAACCATTCCAAAAATCAGAGCCTGAATAGCTCCAACGAAAACTCCAAACCAGGCATGTAGTGGTACCGGAATCAATGCCGGAGCAGCCTGATAAATTAGAGTTATAATTATACCCCCACCAACGACATTACCAAAAAGACGGAAAGAATGGGAAATAGGTTTTGCCAGTTCACCAATTATATTAATCGGCAGCAGAAAAACTACAGGTTCAGCATAGCCCTTAATATAACCCCAGACTCCATATTCTCTCATACCTTCAGCCTGGACAACAATAAAGACCACTAAAGCCAAACCTAAGGTGGTATTTAAGTCACCGGTGGGATTGGTAACCCCGGGCACAACTCCAATCAAATTACCAACACCAACATAAATAAAAATAGTTGCTATAAAAGGAAGAAAACGCCAACCTTCTCCCGGCAGCATCGGCTCAATCTGCTTATAAATTAACTCGATAAAAAATTCAGCAAAATTCTGCTTTCCATTGGGTCTAATAGTTAATTTTTTAGTTAAATATCTGGCCCCAATTAAAATAATAAAAACAGAAATCCAGCCAACAATCAGAGTGTCAGTAATCGGAAGGAATTCTTTTCCAAATAAATAAAACTGTATCTGTGGACCTGGATTCAATATGTTTCCTCCTCTCTTAAAAATAATTAAAAAAAATAAATTTTTAATTCTCAAAATTCAAACTAAACTTTTATTAATCTAAAAAATAAAGTCCAGCTTATTTATAAAGTCAATCATCAAAAGTTGAGATTAAAAGCTTATAAACGGTATAAAAACCAGCTGCCAGACCAATTAATAAGCCGGTCAGCTTGAAAAAAAGATTAAAATTTAATAAATTGTCAACTAAATAACCCATTCCAAAGCCAATTCCAGCAGAAACGATTATTATCAAACCAACTTCTGTCAGTAATGAAAATGCACGCATGATTTGACGCCAGTTATTTTTTTTCATATGTGACCTTACCTTTGTAATATTTTATTATATTAAAAGCAAAGTTGCAAGGGTATATGTGAAATTTTCAACAAAGTATTAAAAAGTCTAAATCTTCTAATAAAATCACCCGTCTTCAAGAGAACATCCTTCCTGAGGTAGTTCCACAGAAAATATTCCAATTTTTTTAGCTCCATAAATTATTATCAGGATAACTGAAATAAAGATAATGAAAGCCTGATCAAATTGGATTCCATTAATAATAAAGGCGATAGTTCCCAAAACTGCACTGATTACATAAACTGAGAGCACAGCCTGTTTCTGATTCATTCCTATTGCCAGCAGCCGGTGGTGGATATGGCCGTGATCAGCTTCCCCAATTGGCCGATCATTAAAAATTCTTCTGATAATGGCAAAGGTTGTATCTAAAATTGGAATGGCCAGAGCCAGCATCGGCACAAAAATTGTCACTGCTGCTGCACTTTTTAGAGCTCCGGTGATCGATACAGCTGCAATAATATAGCCAATAAACATTGCACCGGTATCTCCCATAAAGACTTCGGCCGGATTAAAATTATATTTTAAAAAGCCGAGACAGCTTCCGGCAAGCAGAACAGCAAGCATTGGTGCAACAAGCTGGTTTTCCTGCAGGGCTACTGCAAATAAAGTCAAAACTGCAATAATCGAAACTCCAGCCGCCAGTCCGTCCAGTCCATCAATCAAATTAATAGTATTGATAATACTGACTATCCAGAAAACCGTAAACGGAACTGCATAAATGCCGAGATAAATAAACCCACCAAATGGATTGGTAACAAAATCTATCTTAACACCATAATAAATCAAAATCAAGGCACCAATTATCTGACCTGTAAATTTAAGTGGTGCTGAAATTTCGAATTTATCATCAAGCAGCCCTAAGATCAGCATAAAGGTACCACCAATCATTATTCCTTTAATTGTCTGATTTGCAGGCAGAAAAAACCGCAGTGGAATCATAAAAGCAAGATAAATTGCAGTTCCACCTGCTGTAGCAATAACTTTTGTATTTATTTTTCTTTCTCCGGGCTGGTCAATAAAATTAAAATGGTGGGCCAGCCTGATAATAAGGGGAGTTATTATCAGAGATAATAACAAAGTAATTATAAAAGCAGCCAGATAGAGCAATTATCTTCCCTCCTTTTTTAACGGTACCGGGTACTTGTAAAAATTAACCAATATTGAAATTAAAATTTATGGAAAATTTTTACAAGTACCCGGTACCAGATATCTACTTAGTACCGTAAAGTCTGTCTCCTGCATCACCAAGACCGGGAACAATATAAGCATGGTCATTTAATTTTTCGTCCAGCGCCCCTGCCCAGATATCTATATCAGGATGTGCATCCTGAATTTTCTTTACACCTTCAGGTGCAGCCACTAAAACCATCAATTTAATACTGCGCGGATTTCTAGCTTTTATAAACTTAATTGCTTCCATAGCTGTATTACCTGTGGCCAGCATGGGATCAACTACCAGTAAATCTCTTTCCTGAATATCAGTCGGCAGCTTACAGTAATACTCAACAGCCTCCAGTGTTTCAGGGTCTCTATATAAACCAATATGACCTACTCGAGCAGCAGGAATTAATTTTAAAACTCCATCTAACATTCCCAGCCCTGCTCTTAAAATAGGTACAATCCCTATCTTTTTACCGGCAATCATTTTAAACTTACCTTTTGTAATTGGAGTTTCAATTTCTACATCTTCTAAAGGCATATCTCGAGTTACCTCATAGGCCATTAAAGTTGCCACCTCATCAGCAAGCTCTCTAAATTCCTTTGGGCCTGTGTTCTTGTCCCTCATTATTGCAATTTTGTGTCTGATTAACGGATGATCCATTACATGTAATTCGCTCAAAGTTATTTCTCCCTTCATATAGTATTATTCTACTTAAAAAGGCTTAGTCCTCCTCTTTTAACTCAAATTTCTTTAAGTTTTCCAGCAGAAACCTTAAATTAGCTTTAATTTCGTCTCTGGTCTCTCTATATACTTTTTCTGATAGGCCAAAAGGATCCTGAATATCTTTTGATTCACTGTCATTTTCACTTAATTCTTTTAAAGTAAAAATTTTGTCAGCTAAATCCGGGTGTTTTAAAACTAAAACCCGGCTGTGTTTGCGGGTCATAGTTATAATTAAATCTTCCCGACTTAATTCAATTTCCTCTATATTATGAGAGCGGTGTTCCTGAAGGTCAATATTTAATTCCCCCATAACATTTCTGGTCTTCTCATTCGCTTCCGCACCTTTAACAGCTGAGATGCCGGCTGAAAGAATCTCCCAATTTTCTATTTTCAGTTCTTCCTTTTTGGAAATCATATCTTTCAATAAATATTCTGCCATTGGACTCCTGCATGTGTTTCCCGTGCAAACAAATAAAATTCTTTTAATTGTCCCCACCTCCCGGCTGAGAATATTCTTCTGCCGCTGCTGCTTTATAAATTCTGTTCATTACAGCCTCACCAATACCTGCAGTATCTAATTCTTCTATGTATATTTCCTCAATACTCCGGTCATCATCCAGTTTTCTCAGTAAATCAAAAAGCTTTTGTGCCAGTTCTGCCGGTTCGGCATGGTTAAAAACTCTTAAAATCTTTATCTTTTTATTTGAAAGCTGATCACTGTCAAATTTGCTCTCTCTGGCTGTGATAACGGCAATTTTTTTATCCTCAGCTCTTTTTAACGCCTGCTTTAAAACAGAAATTTTATCATCAAAATTGAAAATATATAACTTCTTTTGAGGAGCATAATGCCGGTACTTCATCCCCGGAGATAATACCTGATCCTCTTTGACTTCGGCAGCAAGCACTACCTCCTCACCTAAAAATTGCGAGATTTCTTCGCGGCTGATTCCTCCCGGCCGTAAAACCTTAATTTCTGCTCCCCGAATATCAATTACTGTTGATTCAACTCCAAAATGACAGCGGCCGCCATCAAGAATTAGAGGGATTTTAGATTCCAAATCATTATAGACATGTTCAGCACGGGTCGGACTGGGAAAACCCGATGTATTTGCACTTGGTGCTGCCAGAGCCAGGCCTGAGCACTCAATCACTGCCAGCATTAACGGATGAGCCGGCATTCTAATGGCAATTGTCTGCAGTCCTGCTGATGTTTCAGCTGGTACCCTGTCATTTTTAGAAAAGATTATTGTTAGGGGTCCCGGCCAGAATTTTTCCATTAATTTTTCTGCTCTATCTGATATTTCACCTGCTGTCAGCTGTGCCAGCTGAGATTGATCAGCTATATGGACAATCAACGGATTATCCTGAGGGCGCCCCTTGGCTCTAAAAATTTTTTTAACGGCTTCAGGATTCAGAGCATCTGCTGCCAGGCCGTAAACTGTTTCTGTGGGCAGCGCAACAAGTTCTCCACTTTTTAGGAGTTCGGCTGCCTCAACTACAGCCGAATCATTTTTTAATCTGCCCCTCAAATTTGAGTCTGCAGCCATTTTTCCTAATTTATTAGACTGAAATTCCTTTTTATATTCTGTTTTTTTGATTTCAGTTTTAAACTGCATCAGCTTCACCTAACCTAAATTCTTTGCAAGCTATTAATCAGTTTCTTCTTCAACCTTATCTTCGGCCTCAAAAAGAGCTGAAACAATCCTATCATTTTCTGAATAATCTTTTTTAACTTCAATTTGGGACCATTTTTCACCAAAAATACCTCTTACAGCCTCAGCCTGCTGATAACCAATTTCTAAAAAGATTTTACCACCTTTTTTAAGAACTTTTTCTGCTTCTGGAATCAGACGTCGGTAATAATCCAAACCATCTTCTCCGGCCTGCAGAGCTGTTTTTGGTTCTTTTTTGACCTCAGGCGGCAGCTCTTCCATTTCTGCCTCAGAAATATAGGGTGGATTAGAAACTATAATATCAATCCCCTTAATCTCTCTTTTAATAAATTCTGCCAGCAGGTCACTTTTTAAAATGCTCATCCGCTCACTCAATTCGTGTTTTTCCATATTCTGGCGAGCTACTTTTAATGCCGCTGGAGAAAGATCAACTCCCACCACCTTAGAATCAGATAAGTAGTGGGCCAGGCTGACTGCAATAGCACCACTGCCGGTTCCCACATCAATTATCTGTGGACTCTGCAGTTCATTCTGCTGACAGTATTCAATAACAGTTTCCACTAAATTCTCCGTCTCAGGCCGGGGAATTAAAACCCCTTCCTTTACCTTAAATTCTAAGGACATAAATTCTTTTGTTTCAGTAATATAAGCTACAGGAACTCTCTTTGCCCTCTGTTTAATCATCTCACGATAGGTATTAATTTCGCTGCTTTTTAGAGGATAATCATATTTTACATAAAGATTTATTCTCTCCATATCCAAAAGATCTGCCATCAGCACTTCTGCATCCAGACGGGAGCTTTCAATCCCTCTTTCAGCCAGAAACTGATCACTGCGCTTAAGAAGTTCTTTAATATTCATTTTAGATCTTCTCCAATCTCTTGATATTATCCTCCTCAATCAATGCTTCAATAATTGGATCCATCTCTCCATCTAAAATCTTATCCAGCTGATGGACGGTCAAATTTATGCGGTGATCACTTACTCTTCCCTGAGGAAAGTTATAGGTTCTTATTTTTTCACTGCGGTCACCTGTACCTACCTGTGATTTACGGGCTTCAGCTCTTTCCTTCTGCTTTTCCTGCTCTTTTTTCTCCTGCAGGCGGGCACGCAGAATACGCATTGCCTTAGCTTTATTTTTATGCTGAGACTTCTCGTCCTGACAGGAAACTGTAAGACCGGTCGGCTCATGTGTAATTCTAATAGCAGAATCAGTTGTATTTACACTCTGACCACCAGGACCACTGGAACGGAAAGTATCAATAGTAAGTTCATTAGTATTGATTTCTACATCAACTTCTTCTGCCTCCGGTAAAACAGCTACAGTAGCAGTGGAAGTATGGATTCGACCACTTGATTCAGTTGAAGGAACACGCTGTACCCGGTGAACTCCACTTTCATATTTGAGATATTTAAAAATATCTGTGCCTTCAATAGTAAAAATAATTTCTTTAAATCCACCAGAAGCTGATTCATTAACACTCATTATTTCTACTTTCCAGCCTCTATTTTCAGCATAACGAGAATACATTCTGTATAAATCTGCAGCAAAAAGAGAAGCTTCATCACCACCGGCACCGGCTCTGATTTCCACAATAACGTTTTTCTCATCATTAGGATCATCAGGCAGCAGCATAATTGGCAGCTTTTCTTCCAATTTTTCTTTTTTAGGTTTAAGTTCTGCAATCTCTTCTTCAAATAGAGCCTGCATTTCCGGATCATCATCAAGCTCCATCATTTCTTCTGCTTCTTCAATACCTTCTTTTGCTTCTTTATATTCTTTATATTTATCTACAATCTTTTTTAATTTCGAATGTTTTTTGATCAACTTTTGATATCTTTCACTATCATTAATCACTTCTGGATCACTTAGTTTTGAATTCAACTTTTTATAATTATCCACCAGTTTATCCAGCTTTTCCTCTAAATTTTCTAAATCAAACATTTATATTTCACCTCATATTATCTTTGAAATTAACAGCAGCTTATTCTTCCTTAAGAGCATGACAGCTTCTACAGCGTGCCTCATAGACCTCAGATGCCCCCACTAAAATTACCGGGTCATCTGCTGATGCTGGTTGACCATCAATCAGCCGCTGAGTTCTGCTGGCAGGTTCTCCACACTGGATACAGATAGCATGCAGTTTATCAACATATTCAGCTC
>JBKHDA010000069.1:0-9977 GCA_046541575.1 Halanaerobium sp.
TTGTCTATTTTGCAGGGGTTTATCTGCTCTTTCAGCTGGGACTGAACGTAATTTAATTTCAAATTTTTTAGTAATTTAACTTAAATATTTTTGTCTGCAAACTTTATTCTCGTTCCAAATTAAATTACAAGAAAAAGTAGAATTCTTATTCGAGTTCAAACTGACTTCCTGTCTGATCGGCACCTCCTGCAACCTTAAACTGTTCTTGTATGATTTGTTTAAATGGGGAGTGCTCCAGGCGATCCGCAGTCAGCTCAGAACATCCTGTTCTTCGGTCAGTTTTAACTCTGTTAATTATTAACTTTTTCTAAGTAATTTACTAAGTCACATCGTCTAAAGTTTGCAGACAAAAATATGAACTTTATTAAAAATTTGAAACTAATTACTCAGATAGTAGAAATGAAGCACCTTAATCTATTGCCGCTTCCTGCGGCAGGATTAGCCATTAAATGGAGAGCAAGATTTTTATTTTTTTAAAAGATTTTTGCTTTTATGGGATTTACATAAATAATAATTATTCGATCAAAATTATTTTAAATAAAATAAGGAAAATTAAAGAAAGGTGGACTTGATGTGCTTAACATCAGTGAACTAGAGAGAAAAACTATTACAGAATTACATGAGATAGCAAAGGAGATGGATGTCAGCGGTTATTCGCAGATGCGGAAAAAGGATTTAATCTTTGCTATTTTAAAAAAAGGAACAGAACAAGGAGGTAATATTTTTGCTGAAGGAGTTTTAGAGATTATTCAGAGTGAGGGTTATGGATTTTTAAGACCTTCGAAATATATTCCCTCCAGTGATGATATTTATATTTCCGCTTCTCAGATCAGGCGATTTGATTTGCGAACTGGAGATGTTGTTTCTGGTCAGGTGAGAGAGCCTAAAGATAGTGAAAAATATTTTGCTATTTTAAGAATTGAGGCCGTAAACTACCAGGATCCGGAAAAGGCAAGAGAGCGCTCACACTTTGAGGATTTAACTCCACTGTATCCTGAAGAAAGATACAGACTGGAATACCATAAAAATGAAATCTCATCGCGGATAATTGATCTGATTTCTCCGATTGGTAAGGGTCAGCGTGGACTTCTGGTATCTCCTCCCAAAGCCGGTAAAACAGTGCTTTTAAAAAAGGTGGCCAACAGTATCCGCCATAATTATCCGGAAAGCAAGATGATGATTCTTTTAATTGATGAGCGGCCGGAAGAGGTAACAGACATGAGGCGCTCGGTTGATGCGGAGGTTATTGCCTCAACTTTTGATGAGCCGCCAGAAGAGCATATTCAGGTTGCTGAGCTGGTCTTAGAAAAGGCAAAAAGGCTGGTTGAGCATAAAAATGATGTGGTGATTTTATTAGATAGTATTACCAGACTGGCCAGAGCTGCCAATGTGACAATCTCTCCAAGTGGAAGGACTCTTTCCGGTGGACTGGATCCTACAGCTATGCATTTCCCCAAAAGATTTTTCGGAGCAGCAAGAAATATTGAAGAAGGGGGCAGTTTAACAATTATTGCTACCTCTTTAGTAGATACAGGCAGCCGCATGGATGATGTAATTTATGAAGAATTTAAAGGTACAGGTAATATGGAGCTGCATCTAAGCCGCCGTCTGGCAGAGAGAAGACTCTTCCCGGCAATTGATATTAACCGCTCCGGTACCAGAAAAGAAGAAATGCTCTTAGGAGAAAAAGAACTGGAGATTATCTGGAAACTGCGTCAGCAGACTCAGGATATGTCAGATTATGAACTGATGAAAACCTTCCTTAAACAGTTAAAAAACACTAAGGATAATGAAGAACTGCTGCAGATGCTGGATAAGGTATTTAAGAACTAAATCAGCTTTAAATTGTATTTATTAAATTAATATATTAGCGAAATGCCAGCTGCTATTCAGGCAGCTGGTTTTTTGCTGTAAATATTGTTTTCTATTTAATTATCTCAAAAAAATTGTTAAAATAATTCAAATAATAGAGGCATTTATCTGCCTCTGTTGAATTATTTAATTATAGAATAAAATTTAAAGTGAGATATTTTGACTGCTGGAAATTGCAGCTCAGCATCTAAAGATATTCAGAAAATTAAAAAATCAGGAGGAATTTAAATGACTAAAAGTATTGTGCCTGCCAGACTGAATGAGAATAATGATAAGTTAATATTATTGGACCAGACTTTATTGCCGGAAGAGGAAAAATACTTGGAGCTTGACACAAAGGAAGGTGTCTGGGATGCAATTAAAAGATTGAGCGTCAGAGGAGCTCCTGCTATTGGAATTGCAGCTGCTTATGGTTTATATGTCTGTTTAAATAAAATTGAGACTGATTCAGTGGCTGAGCTGGAAAAAAAGCTTGAGGAAATTAGTGATTATCTTGCTACATCCAGACCAACAGCAGTCAACCTATTTTGGGCTTTAAAAAGGATGAAAAAGAGATTTGAGCTGGAAAAAAACAGGGGCAAAAATGTTCAGGAAATTAAAGTAGCTCTTTTAGAAGAAAGTAATGAAATTTTAGTAGAAGATCAAAAAATGGATATAGCAATTGGTGAAAATGCTCTAACTTTACTGGAGCCAGGGATGGGCCTTTTAACTCACTGTAATGCAGGTGGACTGGCGACTTCTGGCTATGGAACAGCAGAAGCTCCAATGTATCTCGGCTATGATAGAGGTTATGATTTCAAAATTTATGCTGATGAGACAAGACCGCTGCTGCAGGGAGCTCGGATAACAGCTTTTGAGTTAAATGAGGCAGGGCTGGATGTAACTGTAATTACTGATAATATGGCAGCACAGGTAATGAAAGAAGGGAAAATTGATGCAGTCTTAGTAGGTTCTGACAGAATTGCTGCCAATGGTGATGCTGCCAATAAAATTGGGACTTTAGGAGTTGCAATATTAGCCAGAGAATTTGGAATTCCATTCTACTTTTTAGCACCCACCTCCACTATTGATCTGGAAACAGAAACTGGAGCCGAGATTGAAATTGAATTAAGAGATCCCGAAGAGATCAGAAATGGTTTTGGCCGCCGCACTGCACCTAAGGAAGTTAAAGCCTATAACCCGGCCTTTGATGTAACACCTACTGAGTATATTACAGCAATTATCACCGAAAAAGGAATAGTTGAAGCTCCATTTAAAGAAAATATTAAAAAATTATTTGATAAATGAAATTATTAATAGATTTACAATGTTTTAAATCAAACAGTTTCTTTTAATCAATATTATCTTTTAAATAGTTTAAAACTATAAAGGATTATTTCAATTTATCGTGAATTTTATTATTATTAAAGTATTTTATAAATAATCAAGCTGGGGCTGATAATTTTGAACAAAAGTATGTTTTTACCAATTTTAAAGACGGATAGTAAAAATATTAGAAAAAAAGCTTTAGTCTGTGGAGATCCCGGCAGAGCAGATCAGATTGCTGCCTTTTTATCTGAGCCAGAAGAAATAAGTTATAACAGAGAATATAAACTGCTAAATGGTTTATATAATAAAATACCAATCAGTGTTTTATCTCATGGAGTTGGCGGCCCGGGAGCAGGAGTAGCTTTCAAAGAATTAATAAAAGGTGGGGCAGAAGAAATAATAAGAGTGGGAACAGCCGGTTCACTAAGCAGAGATATTAAAGATGGGGATCTTGTGATTGCATCTGCAGCTGTCAGAAATGATGGACTTACAGAACAGCTTGTCGATTTAGCCTATCCGGCGGTGGCTGACTGGGAATTAGTTGCAAAGTTAAATAGAACAGCTGAAGACTTAGAAATTAAGACAAGTACCGGTATTGTTTCGACAATTGCAGCTTTTTATCCTGAGCTTGAAGAGTTGAGTAATAATTATTTCAGTCAGGCTGAAGCAATAGCCGTGGAAATGGAGGTAAGTGCTTTATTTGTTATTGCATCATTAAATAATATCAAAGCTGCTGCAGTTCTTGCGATTGATGGAATGGCTATTGATTTTGATGCTGACAATTATGATCCTCATCGGGAAAAAGTTTCTCAGGCAGTTGAAAAAGAAATAGTTCTGGCCCTTGAAGCTCTAACAGGGCTAAATTAAAAATTGGGAGGTAATATTTATGAGAAAAAAATTATTATTAACTGTGGTGTTTTTAATTTTATTTACAGTTGTTTTGTCTTCTGCAGTGCTGGCTGAGGGGAGGGTGGCAATAGTTTTTGCAACCGGTGGACTGGGGGATCAGTCGTTTAATGATGCTGCTTTTGAAGGAGTACAGGCTGCCAGGGATGAATATGGAGTTAAATTTGATGCAGCTGAGCCTGCTTCTATTTCTGAATATGAAACATATTTAACCCAGTTTTCATCTCTGAACAGATATGATTTAATAATCTCTATTGGTTTTGACCAGGCAGATGCTTTAACTAATGTTTCACAGAGATTTCCAGAGCAGCGTTATGCTATTGTAGATATGGTAGTAGATCAGCCCAATGTTGCATCTTATGTTTATGCGGAAAAAGAAAGAGGATTTTTAATGGGAGCAGCAGCTGCCTTAATGACCACCAGAACAGATGATGAGCTGATCAATGAGGAAAAAGTAATAGGAGTTATTGGTGGTATGAAAATACCTTTAATTGATGAAAATATTGCCGGTTATATAGCCGGTGCAGAATATATTGACCCTGAGATTGAAGTAATCCACTCTTATGTTGGAGGCTGGGCAGATCCTGCCAAAGGAAAAGAACTTGCTACTTCAATGATAGAGAAGGATGCAGATGTTATCTGGGGAGCTGCCGGACGCTCTGGTCTGGGAGTGCTGAGAGCAGCTGAAGAAAATGATATTTATGGAATCGGAGCAGATTCCGACCAGGGAGATGTTGCCCCGGGACATATTCTAACAAATGGTATGAAATTTGTGAATAATACAGTCGAAAGAGCAATTATGCAGGTTATGGAAAATGAATTTGAGCCTGGAATACAGGTTCTCGGCGTTAAAGAAGATGGTCTTGGTTATACTGAAAGTCTGCTGCCGGCTGATATTATAGAAGAATTAGAAGAAGTAGAAAGTAAAATTGCCGCTGGAGATATTGAAATTCCAGCTACTATTGAAGAAGCAAAAAATTAAAAAACATCAAATAGGGGCAGCAGTGCCCCTATTTTCAATTAAAGCTGGAGGTGAGCAAAATATTTGCTGTTGAAATGAAAAATATAACAAAGTCTTTTGGCAGTCTTAAGGCAAATGACAGTATAAATTTTTCAGTTAAAAAAGGTGAAATCCACTGTCTGCTTGGAGAAAATGGAGCCGGCAAATCTACTCTGGTAAAGATTTTATTTGGTCTTTATAGTAAAGATCAGGGTCAGATTAAAATAAATGGTAAAGAGGCAGCAATTACAGGCCCGGCCGCTGCCATAAAAGAAAAAATGGGGATGATCCACCAGCATTTTATGTTAGTTGACAGATTTTCTATAACTGAAAATATTATTGCCGGTCAGGAACCGGGAGGTGCCTGGGCAATGCGTATTAATAAAAAACAGGCAGCAGCTAAAGTTAAAGAAATATCTAAAAATTTTGGTTTTGATTTAAATCCGGAGGCGCTGATTGAAGATATATCAGTTGGAGAACAGCAGCGGGTAGAAATTCTTAAAGCTTTATATCGTGATGCGGAAATATTAATTTTGGATGAGCCGACAGCAGTTTTAACACCACAGGAAACTGAAGATCTATTTAAAATTATGCGCAGCTTAAAAGCAGATAATAAAACAATTATTTTTATTACTCATAAATTAAAAGAAACAATGGAAATTGCTGATCGAATAACTATCTTAAGAGATGGTAAAAAGATTGATACTGTTGCTAAAGATAAGACAACTCCCCAGCAGCTGGCTAATATGATGGTGGGAAGAGATGTTTTATTAAATGCAGAAAAAAGCAGTAAAAAGTCAGGTAAAGAAATCTTCCGCCTGGAAAATTTGAGTTATAAAAATCCTGTAAGTGGTTTAGAGCTTAAAGATATTAATGTTTCGTTTAAAAAAGGAGAAATTGTCGGCCTGGCGGGTGTAGAGGGCAATGGGCAGCTGGAGCTGGAAGAGATTATTGCTGGCTTAAAAGCTCCTGATAGTGGAGAAATCTACTTTAATTCTCAAAAAATAACTAATACCCCTACCCGCAAAAGGAGAAATATGGGGCTGGCTCATATTCCTTCAGATAGGAATAAGCGGGGACTGGTAGCTAATTTTTCTCTTGCTAAAAATATTTTGCTGGGTTCAGAATGGAATCCAGAATTCAAGCATAAATTTGCCATAAATTTTGATTACCTTAATGATTATACTGAAAAAATACTAAATCAATATGATGTTCGATTCTCTAAAAAAAATTCTACTGCTGCAGAACTTTCCGGAGGCAACCAGCAGAAATTAATTATTGGAAGAGAACTTTCTCGGGGAGCAGAGTTTATTTTAGCTGCTCAGCCAACTCGAGGAGTTGATATCGGAGCAATTGAATTTATACACGGCCAGCTTTTAAAAATGAGGGAAGAAAATAAGGCTGTATTTTTAATTTCAGCTGAGCTGGATGAGCTGATGAGCCTCAGTGATAGAATTCTGGTTATCTACGAAGGTTATATTGCTGCTCGGGGTAAAGCAGAAGAATTTGATCAGGAAAAACTGGGACTCTTGATGGCCGGTCACAGCGGGGAGGAAAAATAGATGGCTTTTAATAAAAATATTAAGGAAATCCTATATTCTTTAGCAGCTATAATTTCTGCACTTATTGTTGGAGCTGTTTTAATCAAAGCTTCTGGTAATAGTGTTCTAGAAGCATATTATTATTTGTTTTATGGTGCTTTTGGCAGCTCATACAATCTTGCTCAAACTTTATTAAAAACTATCCCCTTAATTTTTACGGGTCTGGCAGTTGCTGTAGGTTTTCAGAGCGGACTCTTCAACATTGGTGGAGAGGGTCAGCTTTACTGGGGTGCTTTTGCTTCAGCTTTAACTGCCATTAGCTTTACAAATTTGCCGGCTCTGATTTTAATTCCACTGGCTTTAACTGCAGGAGCAGCGGCTGGAGCTCTCTGGGCCTTAATCCCCGGTGTTCTGAAGGCCAAAACTGGTGCCCATGAAGTCATTACAACAATTATGTTTAATTATATAGGAATTTTTATGACTACTTTTTTATTAAAAAACTATTTCAAAGAAGCTGGCCCGGTTGATCAGACGAAAAAGATAGCCGAACAGGCCAGACTGCCCGAGATAGTCGCCGGTACTCGTCTGAGCTGGGCTCTGGTTATTGCTGTTTTTGTTATTATTCTAATTTATTACTTATTAAATTATACTTCTTTTGGTTATGATCTGCAGCTTGTTGGTGAAAATATAAATGCTGCCGAATACAGTGGTGTCAATTCAGATAAAGTAATTATTAGTGCAATGCTTTTAAGTGGAGGGATTGCCGGTTTTGCAGGAAGCACAATGGTTTTAGGAGTGCTGCATAGATTTATTACTAACTTTTCGCCCGGCTATGGATTTACGGGGATAGCTGTTGCTGTTTTAGGTAGAAATAAGCCGCTGGGAGTTTTAGCTGCTGCTTTTTTATTTGGTGTTTTAGAATCAGGAGGAATGTCGATGCAGCTTTTTGCTAGAATTCCAGCTGATTTGATGACCATTGTCCAGGGACTTGTTATTTTATTTGTGGCAGCACCTTCTATTTTTAAAATCTTTAAAAATAAGAGTCTGGCCTTTCGAGGTGATAATTAGTGGATATTTTAAGAGTTATCTTCAGTATAAACACTTTTACGGCGTCGATTAGATTAGTAGTACCGATTGCTTTAGCTGCAGTCGGGGGAGCTTTTTCCGAAAGAGCTGGTGTAATCAATATTGGTCTGGAAGGTATGATTCTGACCGGAGCTTTTGCAGCAGCAGTCGGTTCTTTTTTTAGCGGCAGTGCCTATCTGGGTCTGCTGGCTGCTTTAGGAGCTGGAATGATTCTGGGATTAATCTTTTCTTTTTTTACTGTCGATTTAGAAGCAGATCACGTAGTGGCTGGAGTTGGAATTAATATTTTAGCACTTGGTTTTACCACCTGGCTGATGCAGGTCATCTGGGGCCAGAAAGGTGCTTCCCCAAGTGTGACCGGTCTGGAGAGAATTAGAATACCAGTTTTAGCTGAGATACCAGTAATTGGTGATCTTTTCGGCTATCATTCTCCGGTAGTTTATTTAATGTTTATAATTGTAATCTTAGGCTGGTATATAATGTTTAAAACACCTCTGGGCTTAAGAATCCGCTTTACCGGTGAACATCCTGAGGCAGCTGATACTTTAGGAATCAACATCCGTTTGATTAAGTATTTTTCTGTTACTTTAAGTGGTGTGCTGGCTGCACTGGGAGGGGCCTATCTTTCACTGGGACATCTAAACTGGTTTAGCAGCAATATGTCAGCCGGCAGAGGCTATATGGCTCTTGCAGCAAATATATTTGGTCAGTGGAATCCTTTAGGAGGCTTTGCTGCCAGTATGCTTTTTGCCTTCACTGATGCTGTTCAGATGCGGCTCCAGGGAATGAATTTAAATATTGCCTCTGAGTTTATTCAGATGATGCCTTATGTTTTAACAGTAGTTGTTTTAGCCGGGGCAGTAATTAAATCAAGGCCGCCGGCAGCCCTGGGGAATCATTATAAGTCGAATAAGTAGAATGTCTTAATATCAAAAGGGGGAATATCAAATGTTTAAAAAAAGCAAGGTGTTTGTTTTCTTAATTTTATCAGTTTTCCTTTTTATCTCTGTTTTTCCGGTTAGTGCCTCTACTGTTATAGTAAATGAAACAGAATTAAGTGATTATTTTTACAGAATAGGTGTAATAAAAGACAAAAATATTGAGATGGATTCTGAAGTGGGCTGGAATGAATTTAATCAACTTTTTAAAAAGGCACTGCCCGGTCATGAAATTGACCTTGATTTAATCTGGGAGAGAGATCTAAATCTTATTCAGGCCGCAGCTCAGATAGTTAAAATTGTTGATCAGGAAGAATTTGTTGATACTTATGGTGACCAGCTTTCGCAAGCAGAAAAATTTTATCAAGCTGCTCAGACAATAGATTTAATTAAGACAGAAAATTATAATAAGGCTTTAGATTATGAGGACAGTTTAAATCTGCTGCTGAAGGCAAGAACTGAGCTGGGATATTATAATCCTTATTTAGGACATATTAATGATGAAAATATCTATCGCAAAAGTCGTTCTAAATATAAAGCAATAGACATGGCTTACTTTCAGAATGAGGCTTCTCAACTTTTTGAATTAGGTGTTAAAGCACTGCAGGAAATTCCAGGCGGAAAATTTACTGGTTATAATATTAAAGACCATAATGAAAACCCCTTATTTAATAGATCACAAATGATAAGATATGACCATGGAAATCTAGGACATTTACTGCAGATGATATCACTATTAAGGAGAGAAAATTTTGATGTTCGCTGGGATATTCAGAGCAGAATTTCATCTTATGTGCACCACAGTGATGAGTGGGGAGAACCTAATCCTGAATCTGTTATAGAAGAAATTGCCGAAAATAGAGTTGTAGTCGGTTCTGCATCTTATGATATATTAATAGAATTTGCAGATAGTGGAGAATTAAGTGAATTTAAAGATATGATTGATAACTTTGCCAGACGTAAAGTTGAAGACACAGGTGGTTTAATCAGAAGTCCCTATTATGCTCCAGTATATGCTTCGACAAACAAACTTCCGGGGTATGAAAAAGTTATTGGGATGAGAATTTATTCAGATAATTTTTATCTGCAGTCATATATCCTGGAGGAGCATGCTGATCAAGTAATTGAAATAGTGCAAAATATAGGTTCTGAAATTAATAGTGATTTCGAAGTAGTATCTGATGAATATTTTGTTAATCCTGAATTTGTAAACTATCTGGAAGATAATCTGGAATAGTTAGTCTAAAGCAAATAAACAAAAAGCTATCTGCTTTCCCTTGCAACACTAAAAAGCCTGTGTTATAATAAATCTTAGCGTGAAGATTT
>JBKHDA010000070.1:0-9891 GCA_046541575.1 Halanaerobium sp.
GCTTCAGTCTGATCATGAGTTACATAGATCATTGTTGTCTGTAATTCATCATGCAGTTTAGATAACTCAGTTCTCATCTGAACTCTTAATTTAGCATCAAGATTAGAGAGCGGTTCATCCATCAAAAATACCTGTGGTTCACGTACAATTGCCCGACCTAAGGCTACACGCTGTCTCTGACCACCGGATAACTGCTTGGGTTTTCTTTCTAATAACTGCTCAATACCTAAAATATCTGCAGCTTCCTGGACCCGTCTTTCAATTTCGTCTTTGGGAAACTTACGTAATTTAAGTCCAAAAGCCATATTATCATAAACATCCATATGTGGATAAAGAGCATAATTCTGGAAAACCATTGCAATATCTCTATCTTTAGGTGCAACATCATTGACTACCTTATCACCAATTTTTATAATACCCTCACTGATTTCTTCCAGACCAGCAATCATTCTTAGAGTTGTTGATTTACCACAACCTGAAGGACCAACCAGCACCACAAATTCCTTATCTTTAATTTCTAAACTCTGATTCTTTACCGCCACTAAATCACCAAAACGCTTATAAACATTTTCCAAAGTTACATTAGCCATTAAAAAATCCTCCTCTTAAATTTAATTATATTTTAATATTGATGACTCCCTGATAATTAATTCGGGAGTTAAAACCTTAATTTGTTGACTATTTAATTCCTCATTAATTAATTTCAATAAAAAGTCTAAAGAATACTTCCCCAATTTTTCCACCGGTTCACTTATAACAGTAAGTGGTGGATCAATGGCTGAGCTCAAAATATTATCCCCATAACCTACTACTGCAAAATCTTCAGGTATAAAATTCCCACCCATTTTAACTGCTTCTACAAGTCCGATTGTTGTTAGTTCTCTGGTAGAAATAAAAGCTTCTGGAATTATATCACCTTCAATGATTTCCAAAAAAACATTATAACCAGCCTTTCTATCTGCTTTAGTTGGGAAAATTAGATCAGCATTAACTTTTAAACCTGCATCATTTAGTGCTTCTTTGTAGCCGCTGATTTTTTCAGCTTCAATTAAATCATCTTTGTCCCCACAAATAAGAGCGATTTTTTCAAAACCTTGCTGCAGTAAATGTTCTACAGCCTTATATATACCCTGCCTGTAGTCGGTTAAAACTGAGGTGAAAAAATTCTCTTCTGCCAGACGGTTAACCAAAACAATATTATTTTCAGGGCTAAAACTTGCTCTCAAAAGATGACTTCCTACCAGTTTACCCCCAATAAAAATTGCTCCATCAACCTGATTTGATTCTAAAAGAGACAGATAAGATTTTTCTTTTTCTTCCTGATTGTTAGTATTACAGAGTATTATTTGATAACCCTCTTTTTCAGCAGCTTTTTCTATACTTTTTACAATCTCAATATTACCAGGACTATCCATTTCAGCCATTATCACAGCAAGCATATTAGTCTTTTTAGCCGCCAGTCCTCTTGCAAGTTGATTCGGGCGGTAATTATTTTTCTTTGCAATTTTCAAAATTTTTAACTTTGTTTCTCTACCAACTCCAGGCTTGTCATTTAAAGCACGGGAAACAGTTGATTCTGCTACATCAGCCATTCTAGCAATATCTTTAAGGGTTATCTGCATCTTTTCACCTCCAGTTTAAGCAGCCTGCACATTTTACGCAAGCGCTTGCGAAAACTTGAAGAAAAAAAGAGTCTGTAATAATTAACTCTATTATTACTATTCTTTACAGACTCTTAAATTCCTTCTTTTTAATTAAAAAAATTATAATTTTTTTAAGATCTCATCAAAATCAATGTCGCTGACATTTCTGTAAACCAGATGAGCTTTACCAACTCTTCCCTCTGGACCAACTCCAACTGCAATCATATTAGCAGCTAAAGCAGCTTCAACACCGGATTCAGCATCTTCTAATACTACACACTCTTCTGGTTCCAGTCCCAGATTTTTAGCAGCGTGTAAAAATAAATCGGGTGCAGGTTTAGCATTTTCTACACTATTACCATCTGCAATAGTATCAAAAATGTCTGTAATTTGCAAATGTTTTAACACTTTTCTTGCATTTCTGCTGGAAGAACCAACAGCAAGTTTAAATCCATCAGCTTTTAATTTTTCCAATTTAGCTTCCATATCATCCAGGATATCATCTTTGCTTATTTCCTCTAAATACTCCTGATAGTAAGCATTTTTGCGATCTGTCCATTCTTTTTTCAAATCTTCCGGTATTTCTTTACCATCCAAAATAATTTCTAAAGATTCCATTCTGGAAACTCCACGCAGCTGTTCATTTACTTCGCGATTAAAAAACAGATCTTCTTCATCAGCTAACTTCTGCCAACTTTTGTAATGATATTCCGCAGTATCTGTAATTACTCCATCAAGATCAAATATAAAACCTTTAATTTTTTTTGCCATAATTATCACTCCCTCTTTAAATTAATTCAAACTTAAGTTCGAGAAAATTTAATTTTAATCCAAATCAAAACTAGCAATAATTTTTTCCACTGGATCCAGAGTTGGCCTCCAGATCTCAAGTTTTTCTGCATCTGCAGCTAAGGGACGAGACATTCCTTCCATAAATAAACATATTTCTGTCAGTTCATCTACTGGAATTGGATTTTCAGCAAAAATATTGCTGAGTATAGTAATATGGAACATCCATTCCTCATAGTTTTCTATTGTAGAAATTTCTTCAGCTGCAAGACTCCGATGAACAGCTTCAGAAAACTGCTTCAGAGATTTCGTTTCATTGACTTCAAGTACCAGTTGATGCTGATCAGAAAATTTAATACAGCTGAATCGATCTACTTCAATCTCAATTTTATCAAAATCATTTACCTTTTCAGCAAGAATTTCTTCAGCTCTTTCAGCTTTAGATTTTTTGATTCTATCAATCGTAATGTGAAGCTGCGGATATATTTGATCTGGATAAAGATCATAATGTTCAGAAACAATTTTTTGAACTTTTGAAGCAGTTTCTACAAGCTCTTCTCCAGGAATTAATACTAGAAAATACTCATTCTCTAAATCTGCAGCTTTTATCATAGTTACCTCTCCATCTCTAATTTTCCAGCTTTTTTATTTTTGAAATCAAATTATTTTTATCTTTCAGTAAATAAAGATTTTTATCCTGCTCTAATAATTTATTCCAGATCTTTTCTGCTTTTCCTTTAATATAATCTCTCTTTTTTATGTTGAGATTAGAAAAAAGTATTTTATTTTTTTCTGGAAAGTCCAGCAATATCTCTAAATTAGCAAGATTACCATGACCAAAGGGAAGGTCACTTAAAATTATCAGATCTGCTCTCTTAATTAATTCTTTATTCCTTTTTATTTCATTTTCTGAAATATCTATAAAGGGAGGTGCTTCAACAGTCTCAATTCCAAGTTCTTTTGCTGCCTGCCAATCTGCATCCCCAATATTTAAAACACCGATGCTCAGCTGATAGCCTAAATTCTCCAATTTATAAAGCCAGTTTTTAGCAGTTCCTCCACCAGCTATAAGATGTATTTTAAAATCTTTTTTCTGCTGTTTTCTTCTAAAATTATCAACTTCAGGAATCAGGGTTACATATGGTTTCTCAGAAAGTGGATTCTCTTTAATTAAAACCTCTGCATTATAAACTGCTTTAATATTTTTTTCAGTTAAAACCTCTGCAGCAGAACCGGCGGCAAATATTTTGCCGTCATTAAGTAATATCAATTCTTCACAATAAAGTGCAGTTAAGTTCAAATCATGAGATACAGTAATTATTGTTATATTGTATTCTTGATTTAAATAATTTAAAAGATCATAAATCTCGCCCTGATAATTTATATCTAGACTTGAGGTTGGTTCGTCTAATAAAAGAATATCAGGTTTTTGTGCCAGAGCTCTAGCAATTATTACTCTCTGTCTTTCACCTCCAGAAAGTTGATTAATTGATTTATTTTTTAATTTTAAAGTATCAGTAACCTGCATTACCTCTTTTACAATTTTTTTATCTTCTTCTTTCAGTTTTGACCAGCGTTTCTGATAAGGGTGTCTACCCATCATTATAATATCATAGACATTAAAATTAAAGTTTATTTCTGTATTTTGTGGAACTACAGCCATTTTTTTGGCAAGCTCTAGAGAACTATAATCATTTAAAAGCTTATAATCTAAATATATTGCTCCACTATCTGATTTTAAAGTCTTACTAATATTTTTCAAAAGTGTTGATTTGCCAGAAGCATTGGGGCCAATAATTCCAATGAATGCTCCTGATTCAATTTCAAGATCAATTCCTTTCAGAATTTTTTCCTGAGCATAGCTAAATTTAATTTTATCTGTTTTTAACATAATTTTCACCAAATGTTTTTAGATTTATTGCGCAGCAGATAAATAAAATAGGGCCCACCTGCCAGTGCAGTAATTATACCTACCGGCAGCTCCATCGGTGCCATTAAAGTTCTGGCTGCTGTATCTGCAATTAATAAAAATGATCCACCAAAAACTGCAGCTAGAGGTATTAGCCTTCTGTGATCTGGACCAATAATTATCCGGGCAATATGAGGCACAACCAGTCCAATAAAACCAATACTACCACTAACAGATACTACTGAAGCAGTCATTAAAGAGGCAGCACCCAGTAAAATGATTTTAGTTCTTTCTACATTTAGACCCAGATGTGCTGCACTTTCCTCTCCCAACAGCAAAATATTTAAATCTTTTAGATAAAAAAGAATTAGAGCTAGAGCAATTAAAAAATAAGGCAGTATCATCCTGATATCAGCCCAGGCTGCACCTGCAAGACTGCCCATCAGCCAGTAAACCAACTGCTGTAAATTTTCTGTTCTAAGCACCATTAAAAAAGACATTAAAGAATTTAAAATGAAACTTACTGCAACTCCTGCCAGAAGAAAGGTTAAAACAGGTAATTTACCGCCTACACTGGCCAGCTGATAGACTACAAAAACAGTCAGTACAGCCCCTAAAAAAGCAAAAGCTGGCAGTGAACTCAAATTGAAAATTGCTATTTCTATTCCCAAAAATAATGCCAGCATTACTCCAGTACCTGCCCCGGCAGAAATACCAATAATATAGGGATCAACCATTGGGTTTCTAATAATGGCCTGAAAAACTGACCCGGCAACTGCAAGTCCAGATCCAACAATAAAAGCTAAAATAATTCTGGGCAGCCTAATTTCGCCAATGATTATTGATGTTGATGCTGAAACCGAATTACTATTTAAAATATAGGCTGTGATATCTGTCGGACTGAGCTGACTTGAACCAATAAATAAGGCAAAAAAGGCCAATAGAAACAAGGTTAAAATAGCTATCAGATAAATAAATATATTTTTTTGATTTTCTCCCATAATATCAGTCTCCAATATTAGCATTTACCTAATAAAATTATTAAGAGCTCATTATTTTTTGATCGAAAGTTTATTAAGAACCAGACCGGTTAGGAGTTTAGGATAAAAATCTGTTGATTTCTGAGGCATCTTTTCGCCCTGATCAGCAATATCTTTAACTTCTTGAACTGAAGTAGGATTTAAAATAAAAGCGGCCTGATATTTGCCATCTTCCAGATTTTCTAATGCCTTATCTCTGTACCTTATATAATCAAGGTTAGTTTTAGCAGCAAGTGCCTTTTTATCAATACCAAGATATTTATCAAGAATAATATTATGAAGAATACTAACATCAAGTTCTTTATAATCCTGAGAAAATTCAGCTTCAACTGCATCTAAAACATCTTCATTTTCAAATTCAAATACATAATAATCAGCAGCTTTATCAGCTTTAAATCCAAATACTTTTTGCTCCTGATGCTGATCTAAATAATCATACATCTTTTCTTTATTTTTGAATTTCTGAATACTAAAATCCTCGCCTACTTTATCTAAAAAAGAACTGAGCTCAAAATCTTCTATACCATAAAGTAATCTGTGGGTAGGCAGAACTTTTAAACCCGGATCATCCATATTAACAAAAGTCATCAAACGATGATTAAAACTTTCAACTCCATCTGCTTCCCAGCCCTTTTCTTTACATTCCCGCTGATAATTTAAAGCTGTCTGATAGCGGTGGTGTCCATCTGCAATATATAAATTTTTAGACTTCATTTTTTCTTTAATCTCTGCAATTAGTTCAGAATCTGTAAGCTGCCAGACCTTATGTAGGTTTTGATCCTCATCATGAACCGAAAAAAGAGGCTTTTCTCGCATCAGTTCTGTAAATAAATTATTAATTTCATTTTTTTGATCTGAATAAAGCATAAAAATATGGCCAAAATTAGCTTCAGTTGCTCTAATTAAATTCAAACGATCAGCCTTTGGACCCTCCATCGTATTTTCATGAGCCTTAACTCCTTCTCCAGCCTCTAATTCACCCAGACCAACAAATCCTTTTCGAATAAATTTTTCTCCGTCAACTTCATATTCCTGAGTATAAAGATAAAAACCGGATTTTTGATCTTGAATTAAAATCTGATTTTTTATCCAATCCTCTAAATTTTCAGCAGCACTCTGATAACGATTTTCCTCTTTACCCAAAATCAAACGAACAATATTATAAGGACTCTTCTCATAATATTCTTCCTGCAGCTGCTGATCAATCTTATCATATGGTTGTGTTACTACCTTCTCTAAATCTTCAACCTGCTTCTGGTTATATCTATAACCATGAAATGGAAATACCTTCGCCATACTTATCACTCCCTCTTTAAATTAAGTTTATCTTTTAAATACTTGCTCCTTTCATTCATTATATATTTTTATGGCTAATACAGCAAGCTTGAACTGAATATTATAATTTTTTGAATATAGAAAATATATAATATTTTTAACTTTAATTTATTTAGAGCAATTAAATGCTTGCTTTATCAACTACAATTAGATATAATTAAAAAAAATTAGTAGCAAGAAGAGAGAAGGAGTGGTAATAAGTGTATAAAGTTTTAGTTAGTGATAATATTGCTCAGAAAGGTATTGATATTTTAGAAGAAGCAGAAATGAAAGTTGATTTTAAGCCGGAGCAGAGTCGAGAAGAATTTTTAGAAACTATTGCCGAGTATGATGGAATAATAGTCCGCAGCATGACACTTTTGAACAAAGAAGCTTTAGAAAAAGCTAAAAAACTTAAGGTAATAGGTAGAGCAGGTACAGGTTATGATAATATTGATTTAGATGAGGCTACTAAACAAGGTATTTTTGTTTTTAATACTCCCACCGGAAATACTATCTCCGCAGTGGAACACACAATGGGAATGATGCTTTCACTTTCCCGTAATATTCCTCAAGCCAATCAGGCTTTACACAATGATATCTGGGATAGAAAGAAATATATGGGGGTTGAAGTAAAGGGTAAAACTTTAGCTATTATCGGACTCGGACGGATAGGAAGTAGAGTAGCTAAAAGAGCCCAAAGTTTTGGAATGAAAGTAATTGCCAATGATCCATATTTATCTCCACAAAAAGCAGAAAAAATTAATGTACCTCTGCTTCCATTTAAAGAAGTTTTAGAAAAGGCAGACTATGTATCCTTACATACTCCTCTGACTGATGAAACCTATCATATTTTAAGTCATAAAGAATTTGCAATCATGAAGAGCAGCGCCCGAGTAATTAACTGTGCAAGAGGTCAGAATGTAGATACTAAAGCTCTAGCAGAAGCTCTGGAAAAAGATAAAATTGCCGGGGCAGCAATTGATGTCCATGAAGAAGAACCTGTAAAAGCAAGTAATAATCCACTGCTTAAATTTAAAGATAGAGTCATTATGACCTGTCATCTTGGTGGAACTACAACAGAAGCAATGGACAATGTTTCCATTACTGCAGCAGAAGAAGTGGTTTCTGTATTAAAAAGTAATTTACCGGAATCTCCACTTAATATTCCTGCAATGGATCCACAGGAATTTAATCAGGCAAGACCATACATTAACCTGGTGACAAAACTCGGTAATTTCATGGCAAAATGGAAAGGACACGAAAGAATTGAAGCTGTTGAAGTAGAATATGGGGGAGAAGTTAATCAATTTAATCATAAACCAATGACTTTAAGTCTGGTAAAATCAATTTTAGAACCTATTTTAGATGATCGTATTAATTTAGTAAATGCAATGCATGTCGCTCAGGAAAGAGGTATTTCTCTCAAAGAAAGTCAGATTCAAAATGAAGGTGAATTAAAAAATATAATAAAAATTAACCTTAAAACTGAAATAGGCCAGTACAGTCTTGCAGGAACTTATTTACCTATTGGCTTTAGATTAATTGAAATTAATGGGCTAAGAATTGACCTGGATCTTTCCGGTGAATTTATTATTGTTAGTTATCAGGATAAACCAGGAGTTATCGGTAAAATTGGCTCAACTTTAGGAGAAGAAAACATTAATATTGCAAATATGCAGGTAGGACGCCAAAAAGTTGGTGGAGATGCAATAATGATGATGCAGATTGATTCTAAACCATCTCCTGAAATTATGGACAGGATTAAGAACCACCTTAATGAACTTAACACTCAGGTTAAAGAATTAAGTTACTTAGAAATATAAGAATTGAATATTATTAAAGCAGCCATAAAAAAATGGCTGCTTTTTTTATACATAGTTATTAGATTTATAAATCTAAAATACTTTCAATAGTTGAAAGTAATCCTTTGATATCAGCTAATGTTAAATCTCCCATATGACCAATTCTAAAAGCCTTATTTTTTAAATCTCCATAACCATTAGCAATTCTAATATTATATTTTTCTATCAGTTCATTTATTAAATTGTTGACATCAATACCTCTATTATTTTCAATACAGGTAACAGTATTTGACCAGTAACCCTCTTCAGCATAAATATCAAAATACTCTAAAGCCCAGTTTTGAACATATTCAGCCATTACCTGATGTCTGGCAAACCTATTTTCAATACCTTCTTGATTAACAATATCATCTAACTGTTTTTGTAATGCAAAAATCTGTGGAATTGCAGGAGTGGTTCTTGTCTGTGAGCGCTGATGATACTTATATAAAAGTGGTAGATTAAAATAATAGCTTCTATTTTCTACTTCTTCTGCTCTTTTTAATAATCTTTCACTTACTGCAGCTACCGTCAAACCTGAGGGTAAAGCAAAAGCCTTCTGTACTCCGGCAAGACACATATCTATTCCCCACTCATCAACCTTAATTTCAGTTCCAGCCATCCCTGAAACTGCATCAACTAAAAACATAACTTCATCGTATTTTTTTACAACCTCTCCAATTTCTTTAATTGGATTCATTAAACCGGTAGAAGTTTCATTTAAAACAACAGTTATTGCATCATAATTACCGGTCTCAAGTTTTTCTTCAACTAAATCTGCTCTTACAGGCTGATCCCAGGGAATATCAACTTTATCACAGGGTACTCCATTTTTTTTGGTAATCTGGTGCCAGCGGTCTGAAAAAGCACCATTAACAAAATTCAAACATCGTTTTTTAACACTATTTGTTACTGCAGCTTCCATAGCTCCTGTGGAAGAAGAAGTAAATAGTAAAACTGGATTATCCGTATAAAGTAGTTTCTTTAAATTAGCCTGGATATCATCATAAATTCTTGAAAATTCTTCAGTCCGATGATGAATCTGTGCGGTTGACAGCTGCTGTAATAATTCTGTTCTTACTTCGGTTGGGCCTGGAGTAAATAACTTCTCATGCATTTTTAAACACCTCATAAATTATATTTTCAGCTTTAAACTGAATTCCTCTATTCTAAATTCTTTTATATAATTATCTATTATTATAGCAGTAATAATCAGATTAATAAAGCTAATATTAGTTGTTTGAATATTAAATCATATAACAAAATAAAAAAAGCACCCTATAGGTGCAAAATATCTAATGGAGCGGGAAACGAGATTTGAACTCGCGACCCTCACGTTGGCAACGTGATGC
>JBKHDA010000071.1:0-9486 GCA_046541575.1 Halanaerobium sp.
AAGAGAAACCGGATAAAATAAAACCGGCAGAACAGAAAAATACTCCTTCGGAAAAAGAAGTAGTAGAAGAAAAGCAGGACACAATGCCGGCCTGGTTAGATAATTCAAAAACTAAAACTGAGAAAGATAATTCAAAAAAGGCAGAAACGGAAACTGAAGAAGAAAAAGAAGACAAATTTGATTTGGAAAGTTATCTGTCGGAATTAGAAAAGGATGATTCAGCTGATCAGGAAAATGAAGTCAATAAAGAAGTTAATAAAAATAATGGAAATAAAAGCAATCATAATTTAAGAGAAAATGAATCAGAAATAAAAGGAGAGAACAGAGAAAAAAATACAGAAAATAAGACAGAAAACAAAAAAGAAACTGCTGCTGAAGCAGCTCAGAATAAGGAGGAACAGGATGTTTATGATCTAAGAGAGGGTGGAAATGATATTCAAAAGCCTGGTCTCAAAAATCATTCTCAGCCCGGTTACCCTTCTAATTTAAGAAAAAGAAATATTGAAGGGAAGGTAATAATAACGTTGAGAATAGATAAAGAAGGTAAGGCTCATGATTTAAAAATAAATCAAAGTTCAGGTTATGATTCTTTTGATCAGGCAGCACTTAATGCAGTTTCCAGCTGGGAATTTAAGGCTGCAGAAAAAGATGGCGAAAAAGTTGAGGTTATTGTCAATCTACCGGTTAGTTTTAAGTTAAATTAAATGGGGGGATAAATTATGATTACAGAATTTATTGAAACAGCAGGTATTGTTGCCTATCCACTGCTTTTAGCTGCATTTTTAATGATTTTTATAGTTATTGAAAGAAGTATAATTTTTTTCTTAAATTATAGAAAAATTGATAAGGATAAATATTTAAAGGCAGTTATTAATTTTAATAATAATCAAAAAGCTAATATTTTAAGAAATAAAAATGGAATAGCTGCTGAAATTTATAATAATATATTAACTAAAAAGCCAAAAAATAGGGAAGAATTCAACCTTTATCTTGATGCAGAAGAGGTTGATAAACTGCCCCAGCTTGAAAAACATTTAGGCTTTTTAAATTTTATTGCTCAGGTTTCACCAACCCTGGGTCTTTTAGGAACAGTAAGCGGTATGATCAAAACCTTTCAGGTTTTAGGTGTGGGTGGCAGTCCAGAACAGATGGCATTAGGAATCTCAGAAGCCTTATTTACCACTGCTGCCGGATTAATAATCTCACTACCAGCTGCAGCTTTTTATCACTACTTTTATGCTAAAATAGAAAAACTGCATAATCAGCTGAATAACTTAAGGCTGGAAAGTGAGAGTATTCTTTATAAAAAAGAAATTAAGGAGCTGAAAGACAATGAAATATCAGCCTAAAAAAAAGGATTCTACTTTAAATCTGGCTCCGATGATCGATATAGTATTTCTACTCTTGATTTTCTTTTTGGTATCTTCTACCCTGCAGGGAGAGGAAGCTTTATATAATATTTCTGTACCGGACAGCAGTATCGGTCAGAGTTCAAATCAGGAACAGATCAAAGTATTTTTAGACAAAAACAATAAAATTTATTTTAATGAAAAGCAGTACAGCAGAGATAAGATTGCAAACTTATTTGCTGAATTACCTGGAGATAAAGAAAAGAAGGTTAAAATTTATGCAGATCAGGAAAGTAATTTTGAATCTGTAGTATTTTTGATTGAGGAATTTAAAAATATGTCCTATCAGAATATCTCATTTGCTTTGCGGGAAGATACTTAAATTATTATTTCACATTTTAAGAAATAATAAAGGAATTTTTATTTTTTATTAGAATTATATAATAAGGGACAAACGAATAAAAGATAAAAATATATTATTAAAGCAAATGGAGGAGATATTTGTGAACAGAAATGTAGGTATGTTATTAGTTTTTTTAGCTCTCATATTATTATCAGTTTTAGTAGTTAATGGTTTATATTTTAATGCTCCGGTGGTTGGAACAGCTGGAACTGAGGAAGTATCTGAGGAGGAGAAAGAAGAGGAAGATACTATTACTACAAATTTAAGTATCAGTCAGCAGCAGGAATATGACCCTGACATTGTTGATGTAGTGCTTGGATTTGAAAACGAAGATACCGAACAGTCAGCAGCGGTTGAAGAAAACAATAGAATTGTTAGTGAACTGATGGAAATACTTGAAGCTGAAGAATTAGAAAATATAGAAACTCAGGGCTTTAGAGTTTATCCTTATACAAGAAATGAAGAGGATGAGGATGATAATCAGGAAAGAGTAACCTATTATGAGGTAAGTAATCAGATTAAATTTTCTTCCAAAGAATTGTCTGAACTGCCTGTATTGTTGGGCAAACTCTTAGATGCCGGAGCCAATAGAGTCGTTAATATCAATTATCGTTTGGAAAGTAATGAAAAAGCTTTAGATGAAGTCACCGAAATAGCTTTAGGCAGTCTTAAAGAAAAAGCTTCATTTATGGCTGAAAATCTTGATAAAGAAAATTACAGAATCAAGGAAGTAAACTTTGGCCATCAGAATATTTACCAGAGTGATGCTCTAAAATCAATGACCAGAACTGCAGAAGAAGGAGATTTTTCTGAAGTGCCTCTTGCAGAACAAAAGGTTAATATCAGTGTATCCATATCAGCTGAAGTAGAATTATATTAATTTGAAAGATTAAAAAAGCTGAGTGCATTTAAATGCACTCAGCTTTTTGCTATTTATTATTTAATAAGAAATCTGCTGCTTTTTCCATATCGTCTTTAGAGGCCACCAAAAAAACCTGATTGCCGGCAAAAATTTCTCTATTTCCACGGGGTACTATATATCTATCCTGAGCTTTATCAAAAATTCCTGCTATTACACAGTTTTCCGGAAAGTTTTTCTGGCTGACAATTTTTGAAATCTTCATTCCTGAAATCCTGGACTCAGGTGGAATTGTTAAAATTGAAACTTCGGCTTTCCCATCACCAAGTGAAGCTACCTTCCGCACATCCGGTTCTTCGATATCAGTAATAAAGCGGTCTACAATCAATTCCATTGTAGCAGCAATATTTGTTGCTCCAGCCATCTCATAAGCATTTTCATATTCTGGTTCTCTCATTCTAACCAGTATTTTTTCTACCCCAAAGTTTTTTGCCAGCAGTGAAAAAGAAAGGTTATCTGCATCATCTCTCATGACAGCAATTGCCACATCACATTTTTCTATACCGGCTTCTTTTAAAATATCAATTCTGGTTGCACTTCCCAGTACAGTTACCGCTCCATATCGGCTGTATATTTTTTCAGCTACACTCTGATCTTTTTCTATTACAATCACATCATGTTTTTGAACTAAACTTTTAGTTAAATTTCTTCCTGCAATACCTCCACCAGCAATAATTATATACATTATGCTACCTCCATTTTATTAAAATTAAATTTATCTTTAATTTTCCCATGCTCTTTTAGTAAACAGAATTATAATCGGTAAAATTTCCAATCTTCCGGCAAGCATTCCTATTATGTAGGTCATCTTAATCACGGGAGAAAGTGAAGCCATTTTTTCTACCGAAAAGAAAAAAGGACCTATATTTCCCATTGCAGAAAACATTCCGGAAAAAGACTGCCAGCCATCTAAATCAGAAAAGATTGAAGTAATAATTCCTCCAAAAACAATTAAAACCAGCCAGAAAGAAAACAAACCTGTTAATTTATTTATTTCATCACTATCGATGATACTCTTATCCATTGTTACCGGTAAAACAGCATGGTTGGGCAAATATATTTTTTTAACTTCTCTTTTAAATAAGCCACCTAAAATATTTAAGCGCATTACTTTAATTCCACCAGCTGTAGACCCAACACTACCACCAATCAGCATAAATACAATAAAGATCTGCCGGGCAGCAGCAGGAAAAAAACTGGAATTTATATCATGAGTTCCAAAACCTGTTGTAGTAATAATAGAAGTCACCTGAAATAATGTTTTGCGAAAAATTTCTTCGACATTAAAAGCTCCAGCAGTATTTAAAATTATAATTAAAATGCTGATAAAAATAGTTGAATATAAAATTAATCTAACAAAAGTTTTTAATTCACTGTTTTTCTTAATACTTTCAAAATCTCTGGTGAAAAGCCTAAAATGAAGCAGGAAATTGACTCCACCTAAAAACATAAAAAAGGTAATTACATATTCAATTAAAATATAATTATTATAACCGCTGGCTGCATAATGGGCGATACTTGCATCATAATGCGAAAAGCCCCCGGTTGATAAAGTTGTAAAACTGTGTGTAAAGGCATCAAAAACAGAGAGGCCGAGAAAAATTAAGATTATACTTTCTAAAAAGATAAAGCCCAAATAAATCATCCAGAGTATTTTAACAGTCTTAAAAACATTGGGTACAGGCCTGGAAACATTAATTTTATGACTTTCTGCACTAAAAAGCTGCCAGGTTTCTCCTTTGGCGCGAGTAGAAATTAAAAGGAAAAAAGTTAAAATACCCAGACCACCTAAAAGCTGCATTAAACTTCTCCAGAAAATTATAGATTTAGGCATTGAATCAAGGCCAGTAAAAACAGTAATACCGGTAGTTGTAAAACCACTAACAGCCTCAAATAAGGAATCTATAAAAGATTTTTCTATGCCAATCATAAAAGGAAGAGCCCCTAAGATAGAGACAATTACCCAACCCAGTGCACATAAAAGCATGGCAGTTGTTAAATCTATATAAATATTTTCGGGATCAGTTGGCAGCTTTAAAATAGTACCTGTAAATAAAGATATTATAATAGTATAATAAAATGCCTGATAGACACTATTTCCTTCTTGATAAATAAAAGCTAATACCAGTGGAATTATAATTATAAAGCCCATAATAAAAGCAAGAATGCTTAAGAAATATAAAATAGTATTATATTTAGTAGATTTTAGCAATAAATTTCACCCCTTATTCTCAAAAATTAATCTCTAAATAATTATGCTTATTTATATTTATTCAATAATAAATTCGAACATCCTTTAAATTCTAATTTTAATTTGATTTTTACATAAATTGGATATATAATATAATTAAAAATTAGGAGGTAAATTATGGATATTAATGAGCTGGTAGTGATATTTTTGAATCAGTTGAGTGGATATGGACCTAAAACAATCAGCAGTTTAATAGATAAATTAGATAATTTAGAAAATCTTTGGTTTTTAAATAAAAAAGAATTGAAAAATTTAGGTTTAAGCGATTATAAAATAAAAAAATTCAATCAGGATAAAAATAAATTCAAGCCGAAAAAGCTTGCTGCAGACCTAAAAAAAGAAAATATAAATTATTTAACATTATACAGTAAAAAATATCCTCAAAAACTAAAAGATATTTATGATCCTCCACCTGTAATCTTTTATAAGGGCTGTTTAAATTTTCAGCTGCCTGCGGTTGCAGTTATTGGTTCTCGGAATTCAACAGTTTATGGCCGTAAAATTGCCAGTAAGACGGCATCAGAGCTGGCAAAAATGGGGGTAAACATAATTAGTGGTCTGGCTGCTGGTATAGACAGTACAGCCCACAAAGGGGCACTTGCAGCTGATTCAGGGATTACAACAGCAGTACTGGGAAATGGCTTTAAGTATTTATATCCCTCTCAAAATAAATTATTATCAGAAAAGATTATTAAAAGAGGTCTGATGCTGACAGAATTCAATCCGGAGACTGCACCGCGAGCTAAAAATTTTCCCAGAAGGAACAGAATCATTAGTGCTCTTTCTGATTTGATCTTAGTAGTAGAAGCAGGAGATAAAAGCGGAACTTTAATAACAGTTGATTATGCTCTTGAACAGGGAAAGGATATTATGGCAGTTCCGGGTAATGTTGATCGTCCCAATTCTGTTGGCTGCAACAGATTGATTAAAAAAGGTGCAGCAATATTTACTAAAGTAAGTGATATTAGAGATTTTTTAAGCAGATACCTGCAGCAGAATGAAGGAAAGAATGATTTTGTAGAAGATTATAAACAGTTAAATCAAATTTATCCTGAATTAAATCAGGATGAGATTAAGGTATTAAAATTATTTCAGCATGAGGTTGAAATTTATTATGATGATTTACTCAAATTAAGTAATTTGACAACAGAAAAAGTAGATCAAATACTGATAAAATTAGAATTAATGAATATTATAATTCGCTTAAAAGGTAAAAAATATCAATTTAAGGGTTTACAAAATCTACTTAAACCAATATAATAATATACTAGTTGAAGATTTTTTAACAATAGGGAGGCCTAAAAGGCAGAAATGCCAGAATAATATGAATAAAAATGTAGTTGAAATCTTAAGCATTCTTATTCAAAAAATGCTTAATGATGAAGATCTCTGGAGAAAACAGGATGATATTGTAGTTGAACTTGAAGATCAGGGTTATACAATTGAAAATATAAGTGAGGCATTTGAAATTATATTTAGTGAGGTAATTTCTGTAAATGATCAGGATTTTTATATTGATTATGAAATGCCCAGCGGTTATAACCGTGTGTTTACAAAAATAGAGAAATTTTATTTCAGCAATGAAATCAAAACTATAATTTATAAATTAAATAAATTAGGGATTTTAAAAGCAGATGAGCTTGAAATTATTATTTATAGAATGATGCAGATTGCAGCTGTAGATGAATTAAAGGCTGATCTCGTCTGGGATATAATTAATGATGTAGTAGATGATTCAGAATTACTGATCACAATTTCTGCTGAAATTAACGAATTTGACGATAGTTTTTCAAAACATCAGAGAGTAAACTAAGAGTTTACTGGAGGTATCAATTTAATGGCAAAGAAAAAAAAGAATTTGGTGATTGTTGAATCACCGGCAAAAGCAAAAACAATCAAGAAATTTCTGGGTAGAAATTATAAAGTCGAAGCTTCAATGGGACATGTACGTGATTTACCCAAAAGTAAATTAGGTATAGATTTAGAAGAAGATTTTGAACCTAATTATATTACTATCAGGGGTAAAGGAAAAACGCTAAACAAACTGAGAAAAGCTGCCAAAAAAAGTGAAGATGTTTATCTTGCAACTGACCCTGATAGAGAAGGAGAAGCTATTTCCTGGCATTTAGCTTATGCCTTAAAACTATCAGATGAAGAAAATAACAGAATTGAGTTTAATGAAATTACTAAAAATGCAATCCAGAATGCAATTAAAAATCCACGCAGCATTAATAAAGACTTAGTTGATGCACAGCAGGCGCGGAGATTACTGGACCGGATTGTTGGTTACCGTTTAAGCCCTTTACTCTGGAAAAAAGTCCGCAAAGGTTTAAGTGCCGGAAGAGTACAGACTGTTGCAGTAAGAATAATCTGTGAGCGGGAAGAAGAGATTCGTAATTTTGATGAAGAAGAATACTGGAGTTTAGAAGTAGAATTAAAAAATGAGAATGATGAAAAATTAAAGGCAGATTTATATAGAATTAACAATAAAAAGTTTAATATAGAAAGCAAAAAAGAAGTTGAAGAGGTTATTGCCGATATTAAAGATCAGGAATTTGAAATAATTAAAGTTAAAAAGCGCAAAAGAAGAAGAAATCCTAAATCACCCTTTACAACTTCAACTCTACAGCAGCGTGCTTCTAATAGGCTCAATTATACTGCTAAAAAGACTATGTATTTAGCTCAGCAGCTTTATGAAGGTATAGATATTGGTAGTGAAGGTACAGTCGGTCTGATTTCTTATATCAGAACAGACAGCACCAGGCTTTCTAATGAAGCGAAAAATGGAGCAAAAGATTATATTTTAAATAAATTTGGAGATAAATTTTTAAAAAGTTCTAAGAAAAAATCCAGAAAAAATTCTAATGCACAGGATGCACATGAGGCAATCAGGCCAACTGATACTCAGCGCACACCTGAGAAAATGAAAAAGCATTTATCTAAAGATCAGTATAAATTATATGATCTAATCTGGAAAAGGTTTGTTGCCAGTCAGATGAGTCCAGCACTCTATGAAAGCATTTCTGCTCAATTTAAAGTTGGAGATAAATATAAATTTAGAGTCAGCGGATCTCGCCTTTTATTCCCCGGACATTTAATTTTAACCGGAAAAGCAAAGGAAGATGATATTGATCTTCCGGTTTTAAATGAAGGAGATAAATACAGTTTATTAAAAACAAATCCCGAACAGCATTTTACAACTCCTCCCCCAAGGTATTCGGAGGCATCACTTGTAAAAACTCTGGAGGAAGAAGGAATAGGACGTCCGAGTACTTATGCACCTACACTCTCAACAATAGAATCCCGTGATTATGTAGAAAAAGAAGGCCGCTATTTTAAGCCAACTGAACTGGGAGAAACAGTGACTGAATTATTAACTGAGTATTTCCCGGATGTAACTGATGTTGAATTTACAGCTGAGTTAGAGAAAAGGCTGGATGAGATTGAAAAAGGTAATGAAGACTGGAAAAAAATATTGAGAGATTTTTATGAACCATTTTATCAGCGTCTGGAAAACGCCAGAGAAAATATGGAAAGTGTCCAGATTGTTGAAGAAACAGATGAAGTTTGTGATGAATGTGGGAGTCCAATGGTTGTTAAATACGGCCGTTATGGTAAATTTTTAGCCTGTTCCAGTTATCCGGAATGTAAAAACACCAAACCCTATTTAGTTAAAACCGGTGTTGACTGTCCGGAATGTGAGGATGGTGAGGTCATAGAAAGAACTTCTAAAAAAGGAAGAACTTTTTACGGCTGCAGTAATTACCCTGACTGTAATTTTATGACCTGGAATAAACCGGTCGAAAAACCATGCCCTGTATGCGGTAGTCTAATGGTTGAAAAAACAACAAAGGCCAAAGGAAAACATTATAAATGTACTAATAAAGAATGTGGACATACAGAAAAAGCAGATTAACTATACTTTATTGAGCTTTCTCTAATTATCGCATTTTTGATTTTTGGAGAAAGCTTTAAAAAACAATCTACGAAAGCGTTTACGATAATAATAATAACTAATAAAAGAAGGCGCTGTCGATAATAAAATCTATTAAAATTTAGTTAAAATATTGTGAAATTTAATTCAATAACTTGACTTTTTTTAGTTATTCATGGTAATATAAACAAAATAGATTAAAATATTTTGAATCATATGACAATTTAAAAAATATAAGATTATAAGTAAAGGAGGTTCTAAATTGTCAATTACAGATTTTGAAGCAACTACAATAGTTGCGGTTAGACATAACGGTTGTATGGCTTTAGCTGGTGATGGCCAGGTAACACTGGGTAATACAGTTATGAAGAGTACGGCCAAAAAAGTCAGAAGATTATATAATGGTGAAATTTTAGCTGGATTTGCCGGTACATCTGCAGATGCTTTTACTCTCTTTGAGAAATTTGAGGGTAAACTGGAAGAGTATCATGGAAGTCTGCAGCGGGCAGCAGTTGAGCTGGCCAAAGAATGGCGGACAGATAAAATTTTACGAAAACTTGAAGCTTTGCTAATTGTTGCAAATCTGGATGAAATCCTTATTATTTCAGGTAATGGTGATGTGATTGAACC
>JBKHDA010000072.1:0-9278 GCA_046541575.1 Halanaerobium sp.
AGTGATGGTTATTGTTATGGCGGTAGTGTTTGGTATGAGTGCAGGGGTTATGGCAGATGATACACTTGGTGAAGAAATTTTAGATGTTGGGCTTATAATTAATCAGTATACCGAAATAGATATTAGTGATGCTATGGCAAGACCAGATGCAACAGACAATTTAGTTGAAAATGATGGTGTTCCCTATTTAAATTTAGCAGAACTTAATGATCCAAATAATCATGTAATTGGCTGGGAACTAGAAGTTAAATCAAATGCTAATGTAGATATCACAGTAGCGGAAACAGTAAGTAAAAAATTAAAAGATGAGGGTATGAAAGTTTGGGCATTTGATGAAGAAGATTGGGTTGTTGCTCCAAATGTTGAATTATTTAAAGATTTTGGCAGTTCGTGGGGAAGTTATGAAGAAGCTGCAACAGAAACAGGCTCTAATAGTAATGGTAGATATGAAAAAATATCAAATGTAGAAGGTTTTAATGATATAGTCGCCTTTGGTGCACAAGTTAATGAAGAAGGATTTGAAGAGGCAAAAAAAGGTGAATATACTGGTGAAATAATTGTTACTGTTGAAAGTGCAGAATAAAGTAATATATTGGGCAGCTTTTAAAGCTGCCCTTGAATATTATTTATTTGTATTTATGGGGTGGTTAAATGAATGAAAATAAAATCAAATTTATTTTAATAGTTTTTTTAATTTTTATAAATATGTCATCATTTAGCTCAACAATAGAAGCTATAGGTGTTCAACCTCTAGTAATTGATCTTGAAATGGAAAGAGGAGAAACCAGACAATTTGAATTAGAAATAAGCCCTTCCGAGAATCAGGAAGTAGCAGAACTAAATCTCTTTTATCCCAGACAGCAGGAAACAGGCAGTCTTTCCTATGAAGAAGGAAACATGGAAGAACATGCTGTCTTAAACTGGCTTGACTTACCGGAAGAAGTAACAGTTCCACCTGGAGAAGAAACTACTGTAACCGGTGAAGTTTCAGTACCCTATGATGCTTCCGGTTCCCATACTGCAATAATAATGGTTGAACCTACTGTTGATGAGGCTGAAGAGGGGATAACTTTTAAAGTGCGTTATGCTGTCAGGGTTAATATCCATGTAGAAGCTCCTGGACTCCGAGAGGATACTGAATTACTTGAATTTGATCTTGAACCAGGTAAAGAAGAGCAGCCGCCACGGGTAAGTTCCAGAATCAAAAATAGTTCTGCTCTGATGTATGATGCTGCCGGTGAAGTCTCAATTAGAGATGAATCAAGACGACTGGTTGAGAGAATTCCGATCAGGAGTCAGCATGCAGCTCAGGCAGGAAAAGAAGAGACCACTCTTTATCCAGGCTCAGAAGTTATTTTTTCTGGTGAAATACAAGAAATGTTAGCAGCCGGTACATATGATTTACAGCTTTTTCTCCGTTATGCTGATGGACGGCAGCTAATAGAAAGAAAAACTTTTGAAATCGGAGATGAATTTGTTGATTCGGATAATATGGAATACTTTAATGTAGATCCGATCCTGATCTCGGAAGAATTAAGAAGGGGAGGAGCGGGTACAGAAGTAATTGAAGTCAGAAATAGAACCGGAGACAAAATTGAAATCGAGATTTCTCCAGAAGAAATAGAATCTGATTATCAGCATTCTCTGCTCGATAATTTTGAGCTGCAGTTACGGGGAAGGCAGCAGTTTGAACTTGAAGGCAGGCGTTCTGAAAGACCTGTTTTGATTGTCAGATCTCCAAGAGAAATAGAAGCCGGAGGCTATTATGACCACCTTGTAGTGACAGCTTTTGATCCGGAAACAGGAGATCAGCTGCAGCAGGAGACAGTAAATCTGGAATTTTTAGTCGGAGATGATCATCAGTACAGTGGTGAAGTTTTAGGTTTATCAACTAAAACTATAGATGATGAAGTTCTTTTAAGTGCAGCTGTTATTAATACCGGTGAGGTTCATTTTACTCCTACAGCCAGAGTTTATCTGCGCCAGGATGAAGAGATAATATATACTAAAAGCCTGGAAATGCCGGCAGAAAATGAAAGAATTTTACCTGAAAGAGATGGTCTTTTGAGAAACTACTTTACTGATCTAAAACCGGGAGAATATACAGCAGAGGTTACACTTCAGTATCAGGGAGAAGACTTATCTGTTTCAGAGTTTGATATAGAAATAGAAGCAGCAGAAGCTGAGGGGGAAGAATAATGTTCAAAAAAGAAATGTATCTTAAAATATTAACAGCAGTTTTAATATTAGTACTGTTTACAGGATCTGTTTTAGCTCAAGCTGAAGAAGAGCCCCAGGTATCCACAGTATTTTTTGAAACAGATATCAGAGAAGCCCTAAACGAGATATCACTGCAGACGGGGGTTAATATAGTTTATGATGAATCCGTTGTTGGTCGAGTTACTCTAGATCTTAACCAGGTTCCCCTGGAAAAGGCTTTAGATATGATGTTATTGGCTGGAGGTTATCAGTATAGAAAGTTGGAAGATAATTTCTATATTGTTGGTTCCCCTGATCCTGATAGTCCTATCTATCAGCGGATAACAGAATCAGAGACTATTAAGTTAGACTATATAACTGCCAGTCATGCGGTTGATCTGCTGCCTTCCTATTATGAAGATTTTATCAGGTCTACAGATGAAACTGATGATATGCTGACCATTACAGCACCGGGAAAAGTTATTGAAAGTTTTAAAGAGCATTTAGCAAAAATTGATAATCCGGAGCCAGAAATTTTGATTGAAGTTCTGGTTACCGAAGTTTCCACTGAGGTAATCAAAGAGAGGGGAATGGATCTTTTTGGTTTAACTACCGAATCTGCTGCTGAGAATTATTCTCTTGATTATGATGGGATCTTTGCCCTGCAGGCAGCCGGACCTGCCGGCCAGTTATTATCGCAGATTAAACTTCTGGAAGAACAGAACCTGGCTGAAATAACTGCCAATCCAAGTATTAGAGTTAGCAATAAAGAAAGTGCCAATCTCTTTGTCGGTGAAGAAAGAGTTTTAATCCTTGAATTAGAAGATGAGGATATATTAGAAGATGTTGAGGTTGGTGTCTCCTTAGAAGTAACTCCAGAAGTTAAATCTAAAGATGATGTCAGAATACAAATTTCACCAGATATCAGTAATTTTACTGATGAACAGGAAGATCAGCTGATAGTCAGAAGAAGCGAAATTACTTCAACTGTGAGAACAAAAAATAATGAGACTATTACTATGGCGGGAATGACTTTAGATGAAATTGTAGAATATGAGAGCAAAGTTCCTGGACTGGGAGATGTGCCACTAATTCGCTGGTTATTTAGAGAAGAAAGTGAGAAAAAAGGTGAAAGAGAGATGCTGATTTTCATCACACCTAAGATTATAGGGCAGTGAGGGATCTGTTATGAAAAAAAATATATTATTAGTACTGACCATTCCACTCTTAATTATAATCATCTTTGCTCAGACAGAAGACTTTGCTGTAGCTGTTAATTTAAATCAAATAGAATACAGTTTAACAGTTGTTGATTTAACTGAAGAAAAAAATTTGGATAAGAATTTAGAACAATTATCACTGAACACTGAAGAGACAGGCGAGTTTGAATTTATTTATGCTGAACCTGAAATTGGGATGTCATCTGCAGAAATAGTTTCCAATCTGGCACTTTCAGCAGAAAAAACAGAGCAGAAAGCAATAAGTATTGCCAATCCGACTTTAGTAACAGAAATTGGTACCGCCGGCTATATCAATCTCTCTGAAGAAATTTTAAACTGGGAGGAGGAAGAACTGGAAACTCAGGAGATAGATTTTTCGACAGAATTAACTCCTCTAAATCTGACCAGTAAGGGAGAAATTGAATCAGAAGTCAGCTTTTCGGTTAACTCAGGTACGGATTTTTCTACTACAGTCAGGCTGGAGGCAGGGGAAACTAAACTGATTGGTTTTATAAAAGTCAAAGAAAATAATTTTACTGACCGCCTGCGGGGAAAAAGTAAAAGAACTCGCGAAAGAACCTACGCTATTTATCTCAGCTCCAATATAGCGGGAGTTGGTCCTGCCGCCCGTCTGGATGGTCTGGATAATCTTCTTTTTCAAAGTCCGGAGCCGGCTTTTAAGCTTAATAATCAGTATTTACAAATTCTTTTTGCTGAAGACTATTCACCTGATCTAGATTATCAGTATCAGGCTGAAAGCAAAAAGAACATACTCAATTTTAAGAGCAGAGACGGCTTTTCCTATCTTGAATTTGGTCTGGGATTTCCAGTTGCTGATGGACTTTTTATTGATTCAAAAGCTGTAGTTGAAAATCATAATTTTAGAGGCTTATTAGGTTTTGATGATAAAATTCAGTTCAACAAAAATCTCTGCCTGACAGCTGGATTATATCCTCTGGTATTTTCAATAGCGGAAACTGAATTTAAAGATTATGCAGCTTATGCTGAGCTTAGTTATTTACCCGGGACTTTAGTTTTTAATTTGAGTTATTTTCATAATCTTGAAAATGAGCCGCTTAGATTAGAAACAGGATTTAAGTTAAAAAACTTTCCTTATTTTATGGTGGCTGTTACTGGTGATTCCGATGGAGTTGAGAGTTGGCTGGGGGGGTTGAGATTTCAATTTTAATTAGTCCTTATCTGAGGTGTAAAAAATGAAAATAAAAGCATATATGTTTCTAATAATAATGTTTGCGCTGATTTTTATAGTTAGACCAATTGCTGCAGTGAATGATCCTCAAATACTGGATCAAAATAGATTCAGTATTACCCTAACTGTTCAGGATTTTTATGATATTATAATTGACGGCCAGGAACTAATTTTAGATTTAGGTTCTGAAACAGATACTGAAAAGGAAATTTTAATTAGATCTAATATGGGTTTAACCGTAGCTATCAATTCTGTAAATGGCTTTGGAGAACTAAATGAATATTTTCAATACATTTTAAAAATTGAAGATAAGGAAAATGAAGGTCAGTATATTTCTCATCCCTTTACTCCAGGGACTGAGTTGCCACCAGATATAGTATATTTTGAGCCGGGAGAAAATGAGTTTTATCTTGTCATTGCTCTGACTGATGAAATGACTGAGCAGTGGTCAACTGTTATTAATTCTGAGCTGCAGGAGCTGAATTTTGATCTGTTGGGAGAAGACTGGACAGAACTGGCAGCTGGAGAATATACTGATATATTAGAAATTACATTTTCTCGAATGTAATTTTTGAAAAAGTATTCAGGATTACAATTTAATATAAAATTAAAAATTGTCAAAAATTACTTGTAATTTAATTTTTAAGCTGGTATAATATAATAAAGTTAATGAGAAACACCCTGACAGAAAAGGGCAACTCAATCCGAAAGGATAGAGGCGCAAAGTTTTCAGACCTAATGTTTTCTAAACGATGGTTGTGAAGCTACCTGACAAGGGTCAAGCCTTACCTGTCATTATATTTTAGATGACAGGATTTTTATTTATTAGCTCTTCTTTTAAGGGGTAAACCTGCTGTGAAGCAGGGACACAAAGCCATGGGTCTGGTCTTAACCAGATAGCCAGCTGCATAGGAGGAAATAAAAGTGAAAAGAAAAGTAATGATTATTTTAGTGCTGAGTTTGTTGTTTATGGTGTCTGGTTTTAATCCTGTTGATGCTGAAAATAATTTAGCCAGTGATTCAATAGAAGTTAGAGTTACTATTCCTGTTATGCAGGAAATGGAAGTTGTGGAACCCGTTGTTATTGACAATCTGGACTCTTTATTTAATGATCAGGAAGCAGGAGAATCTGTTGTTATAGAAAATGCAGGAGCTATTAGAGTTGATAGTAATGCTAACTGGCGACTCGAAGTTAATAATTTAGCTTCTGTTTCTAATTATGATATTTACTTCAGGGTTAAAGGAGAAAATAGGTGGCAGAAAGTTTCAGGTAGAACAGGCTCTATAAACGGTGAAAATGGAAGCCGTCTGCTTAAATTTGATTTAAAAATAGTTGATAGGGGAACTTCTTCCCAAAATAGCAATGAACGAGTTGAATTTAATTATACACTGGCTCAAAATTAATATTCTGGTAACTCAAAAAAATAATTAAAAAAATAATATCAACATTACTTTGCTAAAATTATAAAATAGATAAAAAAAGTTTAAGAGAATAAATGATAGAGACCTGCCAAAAAAGGTGGGTTTTTCTTTTTGTTATAATATTTTCTGAAAATTAAAAATAAACAATGAAATAATTTGTAATATATCTTAATTTTGTTATAATATAAGATGTAAGTTTTACGATGATGGATTAAAATTCTTTTAACTATTTTTTAGCTATCTTTTATAAATTTTTAGTTTAGATTAGTTGGTTTCTAAACTCTCTGATGTTTTTACTGGGAGGGGAATAATGAGAAGAGAAGAGCTAAGTATTTATACTTTGGGGAAATTCGATGTATATATTGAAGGAGAAAAGATTAACAGACAGAGAGAAAAATTCAGTAAACGCTGGAAGCTGTTTCAGTATCTTATTACATTTAGAAATCGTGAAGTTGCAAGAGAAGAGTTAATAATTAATTTAGATTTAAATGACAACCAGGATCCTGAGGGTTCTCTATCAGCACTTGTTTATCGGCTGCGAAATTTATTGAAAGTGGAGAATACAGATCCTAATTATATTCAGACTAGAGGCTCAGCTTATACTTTTAATACAGAATCTGATTACTGGCTGGATGTCGAAGAGTTTGAAAAACTCTGCCATAAAGCTGCTTCGGCTGCTGAAAATGATATTGAGCAGGCGATTTCCTTCTATGAGCAGGCGGTTGAGCTTTATAAAGGAGAGTATCTGGAAGAACTAACATCTGCAGAATGGAACTGGTCTCTGCGTAATATATATCGAGAACTTTTAGTTAATACCTTACTTAATCTGGATGAAGGCCTTTCTGAAAAAAATTTATATAATGAACTTTGGCAGATCTATAATCAGGTTCAGAAGCTGATTGATTTTGATGAACGGATAATTAAAGGAGCAATTGAAGCTTTAATTAAAGATCAGCGCTGGGGGATGGCCCGCTTTAAGTATCAGGAAGTAGTGGCCCTCTACCAGAACAACGATCTTAAGATTCCACCGGAGTTAAAAGATCTGGAATCAAGACTGGGAAATGTTGATGATGATCCAGAAACACTGGTGGAATATTTTCAATCAGATAATGAGGCAGAGGGAGCTTTTATCTGCAATGATCGGGAACAATTCAGCAGTATTTATGAACTGGAAAAAAGAAAGCAGCAGCGAGAAGCACCACCATCTTATCTGCTCCACATGCGGTTAACCGGTAAAATAGAGCGGGATCAACTTATTATTCTTGGAGATAAATTTCTCAAACTCTTATCTAACCAGCTGCGGCCGGGAGATATTGTCTGCCGCTGGAACAGCAAGCATTTTATTATTTTACTGGGCAATATAACAAAAAAAGAAGCCAAAAAAGTAAGGAAAAGATTAATAAATTCATTTATGGCAAGATTTGAACTGCCGGAAGAGCTAATTATTGAAAACAAAGGTTATAACTTATAAGATAATTTTTAATCCCCACCATTTTGGTGGGGATTTTTGCATCATTCTAACATCATCAAACTAATTTAGAAATCATTAACATTTTTGCTTCAAATTTATATAATGATAATTGAAGATATAATAAAATTCATATATTTTAAAATTGAAAGGGGGAAATGGAATGAAGCTTATATCTCCCCGGATCATAAAAATAAAAAAGAAAATAATTATGACAGCTGTTGCAGCAGCCTTAATTTTAACAGCTGGCTTATCCGGTATTATCTACGCTGCTCCGCCAGAAGTAGAGGTAACAAGACCTGCTGCAGTAATCAATTATGATCCAGAAAATTCAGCCAGCAGTTCTGGAACACTGAATGCTGGAGGTGATTATCTGCAGAAAAATATGAAGTTAAACTGGCATAAGCAGGCTGAAAAAGATGAAAATTTAAAGATTTACCTAACTGAGATAAGACCTGTTGGTTCTGAAGATAATGATGAGCAGACTCAGATGGGATTTACCCGACTTCAGAATAGCAATTCTATAATCCCCAGAGAAGCAATTTTAGTAAAAAGTGGGAATTCAGATTATAAATCTCTGGATCAAAAAAGAACTGTTCTAGAGACGGGTGAAGACGAATCCGAATTGAAATTCAAACTAGATGCAGAAAAAATAGGTGACTGGCAGAATATACCTGCCGGGACCTATAAAGCAGAAATTGAGGGAAATTATGAGTTGAAAAATAATCCGCGGGTTCAGATAAATGTTAAGGAACATTTAGAAATTATAATAGAAGATGATAAAAAGCTGGAATTGGAAATTGAGGATCCTACTTTGAGCGGTGATCCTGAAAATATAGATCAATATAATGATTCTTTAAGCTGGAGGATTGACAACAATTTGGGAGAAGTGAATGTCAGTTTTTCCTCCCGCGGTGGAGAAGAATATCAGGATTTAACTGAAATCGAAGCAAAAGACTTTTTTCGATATGTGATAAAAGCAGAAGATAATAGTGAAAGTAAAGAATTCTCACCTTCTCAAAGCAAAACGGTAAACTTTGATTCCGGCCAGCTAAAGGTGCTTTATTCTACTGATTTCAGTAACGATAATAATAGTGTATTTAGTCAGGAAGAACAAAAAGAGTGGCATGAGCTGACAGCCGGTAAATATCAGGATCAGATTGTGATTACTGTTGAAGCAGAGTAGGTAAAAGTAAGCTGCAGCAGATATATAATAAAAAAGCAGTCAGTCAAATAGATGCCAGGAAATAAAAGTTTAAAAATAAATACTGTTAAACAGTAACACAAACTATCTCAATGAGGGAGGTGATTAAAAAAATCATTCTATAATTAAGTCAGCGCGAAGCAAGAAGGGAAAGTACTTATTTTGGAAATGAATTTTTAATCACTTAGTAATTGCTTATCACTCCCATATTGGAGGCTGAGAACCGTCAATAAAACTGGTCACCTAAAAATGGCGGGGAGCCAGAGGTGAAACCGGCCAACAAGGGGAAAATTATTTAATCCAATAAAAGGGGGATAAACAATGAGAAAATTTGCAATTGTTCTGTTAGCAGTGGTCTTGGTTCTTGGTATGAGCAGTGGGGTTATGGCAGAATTAAAAAGTGAAAGTATTGATGCTAATATAAAGATTAATCAATATGTGGATTTAAATATCGGAGAAGCAGAAGATTCTAAAGGTGATGCTTTTGATGGAACTCCTGAAATAGATATAGAAGAATATGGTAAAGATCCTGGTGGAGATGGAATGAATAACGAA
>JBKHDA010000073.1:0-9076 GCA_046541575.1 Halanaerobium sp.
TTTTTGCCAGCTGAAAATTATCATTCACTATCTTTCAGCGACATACATTATCATAACATTAAAGCCCTTTTTTGTCAAGACTTAAAGAGGATTTTCTTGATAATGTTTTGCAGACAAAAACAATTATTGCTGCAACGTTTAATATAGTAACATTTAATTAGAACACTGTCAAGAATTTTGTCAAACAAATTCAATAATTTTTTAACCCCCCATTCAATTTGTGGCTTTGAATAGGGGGGTAATATTCTGGATTTAGCAGTATTCATTTGTGAGATATAAGTTTATTTTTTACAATTAAAATTTCTCAGTTACAGAATTAGGAAAATAACCCCTGAATAAAACTAAGAGTTGATCTCCAGAGACGGGTGAAGATATTAGCACGCTCTATATCCTCAGATGCTACAATATCTACTGAGGAAATTTCTTCTTCTCCTCTATAAACTGTTAGCTTACCAAGTACTCCCCCTTTTTCAATAGGAGCAGTTAAAGAATCGTTAACTTCTACTTCCTGTGAAATTTCTTTTTCCTTACCCTTCTGTACCATAACATATAAATCTTCAGCTGCTTCCCCAGCAGCAACCTGAACTGCTGATTCTTCAACAGGAATATTCTGTATCTGCTCACCTTCTTCAGCTATCTGTCTTTTTGAGAAGGCATTAAAACCATAATCTAAAAGCCTTTTTGTTGCTTCTTCTCTTTCATTTAAAGTATCTCCCTGTAAAACTACTGCTATTAAACGTACATCACCTTTTTTTGCTGTTGAAGCAAGACAGAAACCCGCTTCCTGAGTGTGCCCTGTTTTTAATCCATCCAGACTTGGATATTTATTAATTAAACTATTGGTATTAACCAGCATTGCCTGACGACCCGGGATGTCAATTGTCTCAGTCCAAATTGAAGCCCATTCCAAAATCTGCGGATATTTTGCCAATTCTCGAGCCATAATTGATATGTCACGAGCTGTAGAATAATTATCAGGATCAGGAAGACCGGTTGAGTTAGCAAAATTAGTAGAATCCATTCCCAACTCTTCAGCTCTATCATTCATCATAGAAATAAAGTTGCTATATGTACCGGCAATATATTCACCAACTGCTACACTGGCATCATTTCCGGAAGCAATTGTAACTGCCTTCAACAATTTTTCTAATGAAACCTGAGTGTTAGCAGCCAAATAAATCTGAGATCCACCCATTGACTCTGCATAACGACTAATATTTACCTGGTCATCTAAAGAAATACTTCCTTCTTCTAATTTTTCCATAGCTATTAACAGCGGCATAATTTTAGTGATACTGGCTGGAGGTAATTCGCGATCAGCATTTTTCTCAAATAAAACCTGGCCTGTCTCTGCTTCTAATAATATAGCCGAATCTGGCTCAATATCAAAAGCAAAAGCTGGAGCTGCTATTCCAAGACTAATAAACATAGTTATAATGGTTGTATAAATGATAAATTTCTTTTTCATCCTTATAATCCTCCTGTAAATTTTATTCTTTACTTTTAGCCTGATTCCAAAATTCATCTAATTGTTCTAAATTATAATCTTTAAATTCTGCATTCTCATTCCTAATACTTTCTTCAATAAATTTAAATCTATTTTTAAACTTCAAGATAGTTTTTAATAAGGCAAGTTCAGGGTTAATATTATTAAAACGCGCAAAATTAACTACAGCAAAGAGCAAATCTCCAATTTCCGTTTCCAGTTCATCCTGTTTTTTATCATTTAAACTTTCCTCAGCAAATATAGTGTTGTCAGGATTTGCACCAACAATTTCTTTACATTCTCCAAATTCTTCTTCTATTTTATCCAGCACGGGCTCCAGATTATTCCAATCAAAACCAACTTCAGCCGCAATTTTTTGAATTTCATAAGCCTGATTTAAAGCACTCTGCCCCTGATTAAATTTGTCGAGCAGGGAAGCAAGCTGATTTTTCCCATTTTTTTCTTCCTGTTTTATCTGTTCCCAATTTCTTAATACTTCTTCAGAACCATCTACTTCCAGATCAGCAAAAACATGAGGATGACGTCGAATAAGTTTTTCTCTCAATACTTTTGCAACATCTGCTAAATCAAAATCACCTTTTTCATAGGCTATTTGCGATTCAAAAACAACCTGCAGTAAAAGATCACCCAGTTCTTCTTTAAAAGCATTAATATCATTTTTTTCCAAAGCTTCTACAACTTCATAGGCCTCTTCTATAATATTCTCTTTTATTGAGTAATAATCCTGCTTTTTATCCCAGGGGCATCCATCTGGACCTCTTAAAATAGCCATAACTTCTATTAATTTATCTAATTCTGATAAAATTTCTTTTTTATTTTCCTTTTTCAAAACTAAACCTCCTAGTATCATAAATGCGATTATTCTAATATGCCAAATTCCTTTAATAAATTAGCCAATTTTTCTCCAAAAAGTGGAAGCATAGCTAAATCATTATATTTAATTTCTTTAAATAAGAGCAGCAAAACAAAATAGAACACTGCAGCTGCAGTTACAGTAGTAAAAGTTGTTATTTGATAAGCATAAGGCAAATAATTTGTATCTAACAAATTTTTGAATAAATTATAAAAAACTTTAACAAAAACACTCATTAAAAATACTGAGGCTAATGGCTTTAAAATCATAGTTTTAGCATTTATTTTGAATCCACTTAATTTTTTTACATAATATAAATTCAAAAAAGCTGCAATAGCAAAACCGGTTGTGGTACCTAAAGCTGCACCCCTAATCCCAAAAGCGGGAACTGCAGTTAATGTATAATTGATAAAACCATTAAAAACCGCCCCAATCATCAAATTACGAGCAGGAATAGAAGTTTTGCCAATACCGTTTAAAATTCCAGTGCTCGTCTGCTGTAAAGCAATAAAAAATACTCCCCAGGCAACAAATCTAAGCGGTACTGCTGCACCCGGTTCAGCAAAGATGATTTCTGTCAGCGGCTCAGCCAGCAGAAAAAGTCCTGCAGCCGAAGGTAATGAAATTAAAACAGTTAATCTTAAAGCTGTCTGTGTTCTGTAATTAATCAATTTATCTTTGCCGAGTGTAAAAGCTTCTGCAATTGCAGGCACCAGACTTGCCGATAAAGAAACTGTAATAATAGTTGGGAAATTAACCAATGGCATTGCCACAGCAGAAAACATTCCATACAAAGCTGTTGCTTCTCTAACCATATAGCCTGCAGCCTGCAGCCGGTTGGGAACAAAAACTAAATCAACAAGACTCATCAAAGGCATTACCAGTGCCCCCAGAGTAATTGGAACTCCCAGAGAAACTATTCTTTTAACAACACTTCCCGTGCTTAATTCTATTGAATCATATCCAGTTTCTAAAAAGCTAAAGATTTTTTCTTTTCTTTTAGCATAAATATATAATAAAATCAGCAGTCCACCAACTGCTCCACTGACAGCTCCAAAGCTGGCTCCAGCAGCTGCGTAATCTAAACCATAGGGAACTAAAAAAACAACCAGCCCCACCATCGTAATCATTCGAATAAATTGTTCCAAAATCTGGGATTTGGCAGTTGGGACCATATCCTGTAAGCCCTGAAAAAAGCCTCTATAAGAAGCCATGACTGAAACCACAAAAATTGCCGGCGAAATTGCCAGTACTGCATAATATGAGCGGGGATCAAGAGAAAGCAGAGAAATCAATGGTTTAGCTGAAAGAGCCATAATAATTGAAATAACTAAACCAACTATAAAACTCATTTTTCTAGCAACTTTAAATATTTTATATGCATCTTTTTTCTTATCAGCTGCTATTTTATCTGCAATCAGTTTAGCCAGAGCTACCGGAATACCCGAACGAGACACAACTAATAAAACCGTATAAATTGGATAGGCCATTTGATAGAGCCCCATCCCTTCTGCTCCAATAATCCTGGTTAATATTACACGATAAGCAAAACCCATAACTCTAGCTGTCAGGCCAGCAGCTGTCAAAATAGCCGCTCCTTTTATAAAACTGCCTTTTTGTGTGTTTTTCGACATTTTTTCCACCCTTTAAGATTTGCTCATTTACTTATTATTACCTAAAGATTTTAAATTAAATATTTTTAAGATCCTTCAGCATCTTTAATAACTGTTTATCTATATTTTCGGGATCATCAATTTTTATTAACAGCTGTGGTTTTTTAGCAGATTTGATTTTTATTTTTTTTCTGTACTTTTTACTAAACTCAACCAATTTACTTCCATCAACCACTTCGGAGTTAATAAATTGACATTTAATTTTACCACTCTCTTCTTTAATTAAATCAATATTTAATTCTGCTGCCAGAAACTTAAGTCTTGCTGTGTTAACTAAACGCATCAGCTCTAAAGGCGGCTCCCCAAATCTATCAATTAGTTCGTCAATTGTATCTAAGGCATCAGCCTCATTTTCTATAGCCTTGATTTTTTTATAAATTTCAATTTTTCTGGCCTCATATTTAATATAGTCATCCGGAATGTAGGCATCAAGATTTAAATCAACTTCTACTTCAATTTTTTCTTGATCAGCCTTTCCTTTAAGCTCTTCAATTGTTCCCTCTAGTAATTTAGTATATAAAGAAAACCCAACTGCTGCAATATGTCCACTCTGTTCGGGACCCAATAAATTACCAGCACCTCTAATTTCTAAATCACGCATTGCAATTTTAAAACCAGAACCTAGAGTAGAAAATTCTTTTATTGCTTCCAGTCTTTTTTCAGCAACTTCAGGTAAAATTCTATCTCTTTCATAAAGTAAATAAGCATAAGCAATTCTATTTGTTCTGCCAACTCTGCCTCTTAACTGGTAAAGTTGTGATAAACCCATCTTATCTGCATGATTAATAATAATTGTATTTACATTGGGAATATCCAGACCTGTTTCTATTATAGTAGTACAGACTAGAATATCAAATTTTTGATGATAAAAGTCATACATTATCTTTTCCAGACGTTTTTCATTCATCTGCCCGTGAGCAACAGCAATTTTAGCTTCCGGCATTAATTTCTGAAGTTTACCGGCAGTTTGTTCAATATCTTTAACCCGATTATGAACAAAATATATCTGTCCATCTCTTGCTAACTCTCTTCTGATAGCACTGGCAATCAGTTCCTTATTGTATTCTTTAATAAAAGTTCGGATAGGATATCTATTTTCAGGAGGCGTTTCAATTAAACTCATGTCTCTAACTCCAACCAGAGCCATGTGCAGCGTTCTCGGAATTGGAGTTGCTGTCAGAGTTAAAACATCAACATTACGTTTTAAATTTTTTAGTTTTTCTTTATGTGTCACCCCGAAACGCTGTTCCTCATCTATGATCAATAAACCTAAATCATCAAAAATGACATCCTTTGATAACAGGCGGTGAGTTCCAATTAAAATATCTATTTCACCTTTAATTAATTTTTTTAAAGTTTTTCGCTGTTCGGAGGCAGTATTAAAGCGACTTAGTATTCCAACTCTAACCGGAAATTCATCAATTCTATCAGAAAAAGTATTATAATGCTGCTGTGCAAGAATGGTTGTTGGTACTAAAACTGCAGTCTGTTTACTGTCAAGTGCAGCTTTAAAAGCTGCACGGACTGCAACCTCTGTTTTCCCATACCCAACATCTCCACATAAAAGTCTATCCATAGGTTTTTCAGACTCCATATCTGACTTAACTTGTGTAATAGCCTCTTTTTGGTCAGGTGTTTCTTCAAAAGGAAAAGCATCCTCAAATTCCTGCTGCCAGATATCATCTTCTGAAAATTGATAACCAGTCAGAGTTTCCCTTTCAGCATAAAGTTCTAATAAACCAACAGCCATTTCTTCTACAGATTTCTGTACTTTTTCTTTTACTTTTTTCCAGTCACTGCTGCCTAATTTATAAAGTTTAGGATTACCTGCATCTGAGCCAATATATTTTTGCACAAGATTAATTTTTCCTGTTGGAACATAAAGTTTATCTTCTCCTGCATATTTTAAAACGAGATAATCTTTATGCTGGCCCTGAATCTCAAGAGTTTTAACTCCCAGATATTTACCTATACCGTGATTTTCATGAACAACATAATCACCAGCTTTTAAGTCATTAATACTTGAGATTTCAACGCCATCTTCAAAATCTCCAATTTTCCGCTTCCGTTTCTGCTCATTTCCGAAAACTTCCTGATCACTAAAAACCGCAAGCTTAATATCATTAAAAATAAAACCTTCAGCCAAACTGTCAGAGAAAATAACAATTCTGCTTTCATCAAAATTATCTCCTACCACAAGATTTTTTTCTTCCAAAAACATTTTCACTCTTCTTTTCTTACTGGATGAGTTAAGAGTGACTGCTATCCGATATTTTTTATGCAGAAGATCCATGATTTTCTCACTGAATAATTCTAACTGGCCGTGAAAAGGCTCCAGTGTTGAAGTATCAAAATGAATATCGTCTTCAGCCGCTGCCTTTTCATCAAACTCTGAATTAATGTCAACAACCTGGTTTTTAGTTATTTCACTTTTGAAATCAGATTCAGTAATAAAATTATCTATATACTGAGGAAAAACCATTCCCTGTTCTAGAAGTCTAGTATGAGTTTCTGTAATTTCCTGATAATGTTCCTGAGTTAGCTGCTCGATCTTTTTAGGTCTTACAGCAAAAATAATACTCTCTTCTAAATAATCAAAAAAGCTGGCTGTCTGATCATAATAAAATGGTAAAAACTGCTCAAATCCCGGGAAACGATGTTTTTCCTTTAAATCTTCGAGCATTTTTTTGGCCTTTTCTCGTAAATATGATGCTTCTTCCTGATAATTATTTTCTACAAGTTTTGCCACAGCCTTTGAATATGCAGCTTCCAGCCTGGGATAAGCTCTCTCAACAACTTCTTCGTCAATAACAAGGTTTGCAAAAGGAGGAATTGTGATCTGAGCTACTTCTTTTTTAGACCGCTGAGCAGTTAAATCAATTTTGCGAATTGAATCGACTTCATCTCCAAAAAGCTCAATTCTAAAAGGCTGCTCATCTAAAAGTGTAAAAACATCAATGATCCCACCTCTAATACTGTACTGTCCGGGAGCTTCAACCATCTCTTCCCTTTTATAACCAAGAGCAAAAAGCTGCTGGCGTATTTTGTCAATATTCACTTCACTTCCGTTTTTGATATTTATACTTTTATCCTGATAAATATCTTTAGGTGGTAATTTTTTAAAAACAGCAGCTGGAGTTGTTAAAATGATTTTCTTTTTCTGATCAATTGAAAAAATTAGTTCTGTCAGGACTTTAGTCCTTTCACTCATTGTTGTTAAATCAGGCATTAACTGCTCATGAGGAAGTATTTCTTCTTCTGGAAAAACTAAAAACTCATCTTTCCCAATTAAACGAATCAAATCTTCCTGCATCTGCTGTAGATAATAATTATCCGGCAAAAAGAAAACTATATCCTTCTCTGCTTTTTTTAAAAAATTAACTGCAAAATATGAAATTCTACTGCCGCTCAAACCACTAATTGACTGGGTTGATGTATTTATATTTTTTGCAATTTTTTTTAATTTTTTATTTTCCAGTAATAAGTCTTTAAAGTTCATTTGATACTGCTCCTTAAGCAAAAACTTTTAAAATAGTAAAACTTTATCTTATTTGTCTTTTTTTATTAATTATCAAAAAATGCTAAAATAGCCCCTACATAGAATGTACGGGCCTCTCTTATCTATTATATTTATTCATTGCTTTCATTATATTTTCTTTGAGCATTAGTTCAACTGCCGAAACAGCTTCTTCCACAATTTGTTCAGAAATTTTCTTTTCTTCTCCCTGAAAAGTTGTCAGTACAAAGTCAGGTACCGGAATATTTTCTGATGGTCTGCCAATTCCAATTTTAAGCCGCTGAAAATCTTTAGTACCTAGATTATTAATGATTGATTTGATTCCATTATGGCCGCCACTGCTGCCATTTTGTTTAAACCTCATTTGGCCTAAATCAAGATCTAAGTCATCATGAATCACTAATAAATCTTTTGCTTCAATCTGAAAATAATCAAGAACTTTACTTATAGGCTGACCACTTTTATTCATATATTTCATCGGCTGAAAAATTATAACCTTTTCCCCACCAAAGAAAAAATCCCCAATAAGACCATCAAATTTATAACTGCTGTTAATATTAAATCTTTCAGCTAATTCTGCAGTCACCATAAATCCTATATTGTGTCTTGTTTTAGCATATTTTTCGCCTGGATTACCAAGACCTGCAATTACTTTCAAACTTCAAACCTCCAATAATCAAATTAGAGCGCAGCTGTTCAGGCCGCGCTCAATATTTTTGATTTAGTTATTCCCAGGGCTCTGGTTCGTATTCCCCTTCTTCTTCCTCTTCGCCTTCTTCTTCGTCTTCTTCGCCAATTACTTCTGGCTCTAAGAATTCTTCCTCTTCTTCTGTTTCTTCGTCTTCCTCTGCTAATTCAGTAGGTGTAACAACTGTTACAATAACCTCATCACTATCAGTAACAAGATCAATTCCCTCAGGAAGATCAAGATCAGCTACAGATAAAGATTCCCCAACTTCAAGTTCAGAAATATCAATTGTAATTTCTTCTGGAATTTCAGCAGGCAGTGTATCAATTTCAATTTCGCGTAATAGCTGCTGTAAAACTCCTCCATCACGTACCCCAACTGCTTCGCCTTCTAAATGCATTGGTACAGAAACAGTGATCTTCTCATCCATAGAAATGAATTGAAAATCAACGTGAAGTAAATCCTGTTTAATAACATCTTTCTGATAATCTTTAATGATTACTGTTGATTCTTCCCCATCTTCTCCGACAAAAGTCAGATCAAAGATAGCATTAGACTGGAGAAGTTTTTCGATATCCAGTGGATCTATTTTAATAGATCTTGGTTCATTTCCTCTTCCATAAACAACACCAGGAATCAGTCCGTTTCTTCTTATTTTACGGGCTGCACCCTTTCCAGTTTCAGTTCTCAGTTCAGCTTCAATAGAATATCTCTCCATGACTATCCTCTCCTTGCATAAATTAAATTTTAAGCCAGATTAAATGATAATACTGGCAGGTCTGCTTTAAATAAGACATAACAAATTTTATTATAACATCAAAGCTCAGTTTGAGCAAGT
>JBKHDA010000074.1:0-8768 GCA_046541575.1 Halanaerobium sp.
CAGAAGATGCAGCTGTGATTGCTGATTTAATGATGGGTGGAGATGGTCTGGAAGGAATGGATCAGGAAATGCTGAATGAGATTTCTATCAGTGCAGTTGGAGAAGCTATGAATCAGATGATGGGTGCAGCTTCTACAGCATTGTCTAATATATTAGATGAACTGGTTAATATTTCTCCTCCTACAGCAGAATATATTGATCTGGATGATGTGATTGAAGAAGGTAGAGACTGGTTTGACCCAGATGAAAAAATTGTTGTTACTTCTTTCAAATTAAAAGTGGGAGAGGTAATTGACAGCAGCTTTAAACAGATTTCGTCCTATAATTTTGTTAAAAACCTGGTTGAATCACTGATGCATGGTAATACAGGTTTAATGGATAATACTATTGATCAAAAAGAAATTGAAGAAGAGGTAAAAGAAGAAGTTGATACATCTGTTAAAGATGAATATCAGGAGGAGCCAGCTGCAGCTCAAACTCATTCGACTTCCGGACAGACTCAGCCGCAGCAGTCTAGAGAACCGAGAAGGCAGCCGCAGAATAGAAATATTGAGCGGGAAGATAAAGTTGATGTCCAGTCAGCTCAATTCCCCGAATTTAATGAGGCCTCAAGTCAACCTCTGCCAAATAATATGGAACTAATTAAAGATGTTCCTCTTGAAGTAACAGTTAGACTGGGGAAAACTGTAATGAAAATTAGAGATATACTTGATTTAGGAGATGGTTCAATTATCGAGCTTGATAAACTTGCCGGTGAACCTGTAGATCTGCTTGTTAATGGGAAATTAGTTGCCAAGGGAGAAGTTGTCGTTATTGATGAGAACTTTGGTTTTAGAGTCAAAGATATTATTAGCCCTGCTGAACGCTTAAGTAAAATATAGGTTGGTGATATAATGGATTATTTATGGGAAACATTTAAAATAACTTTTTATCTTGTTTTAGTAATTGGCTTTATTTTAGCTATTTATTATTTTGTAAAAAATAGATTTAATCTAAATAACTCAAAACAGATGGAAATAATAGATACAATGAGGCTGGCAAATGGAGAAACTATTTATTTAGTTAAAGTTTTTGATGAAATTGTAATGCTTGGTGGAAGCAAAGAAGAGCTGAATTATCTTAAAAGTTGGCCGATCGCTGACATTGATTTAGATTTTAAAGATTTGAAAGAGAAGAAGTCTAAAAAAAGTGATTTTAAGAAAAAATTAAAAAATATTTTAGCTAATGATAATTCCAGCAGCAGTGATAAGGATGTTTAAAAAATTCGTCATAATAAGTTTTATCATCATATTATTATTTAGCATAAGCTTTTCAGCTTCTGCTCAGGATTTTAATATTCCGAACATCTCTTTTGAGATTGGTGATGGAGAAGCTGAAGAGCAGGGTGATGATTTAGTTCTATCACTGCAAATTTTACTGCTTTTGACTATTTTATCTTTAGCTCCGGCAATCATTATTCTTTTTACATCTTTTACTAGAATAATAATTGTTTTTTCAATTTTGAAAAGAGCGCTTGCACTTAATAATATGCCGCCCAATCAGGTTTTGATTGGAATTGCAATCTTTTTAACAATTTTTATCATGTCTCCTGTCTGGCAGGGAGTAAATCAGGATGCTTTACAGCCCTATCTAGCTGAAGATATAAGTTTAGAGGAAGCATATCAGAATACAATTAATCCTGTAAGAGAGTTTATGTTTAATCAGGTTGATGAGCGCTCTCTAGCGCTATTTACTAATATAGCAGAAATTGACCGACCGGAAAGTCGTGATGACCTTCCAACATATATTTTAATACCTGCTTTTTTAATTAATGAGATTAAAATTGCTTTTCAAATAGGATTTTTGTTATATATTCCATTTTTGATGATCGATATGATAGTAGCAAGTATTTTAATGTCAATGGGTATGATGATGTTACCACCGGTAATTATTTCTCTGCCTTTTAAAATACTTTTATTTGTTCTGGCTGATGGCTGGCATATTTTAATCGGTTCACTTGTAGAAACTTTTTTTTAAAACTTGGTTTGAATCATTAGCAATTAATAATTTAGGAGTTGAAGCAAATGGGAGAAGCGGCAGTCCTTGATATTGGACGTCAGGCTTTATTTACAGTTATTATAGTTGTCTTACCTGTTTTAGGTGCTGGTCTAGTTACAGGGCTTTTAGTTGCTATTTTTCAGGCAACAACCCAGATTCAGGAACAGACTCTGGCCTTTGTACCTAAGATATTTGCAGTTTTGGGTTCAATAGCATTTTTCGGTCCCTGGATTATGACAACAGTGGTAGAATTTGTACAGGAGCTTCTACGCTCAATACCAACTTATGTAGGATAGGGGCTGATTGTCTTTGATAGAAAACTTAATGATTAATGAATATATATATTTATTTTTTTTGATTTTAAGCCGTTATATTGGAATGATGCTTTTGACTCCAATTTTCAGCAGTCAGGTAATTTTATACCAGGTAAAAATATTGATAGCTCTGACCCTGACTGTATTTACCTTTCCTCTTGTTTCAGGAATTTACCCGGCCACTTATCCCGAAAATAATTTATTAGTAATTGTGGAAATTGTTAGTGAAGCCAGCATTGGACTTTTTATGGGGCTTGCTGTTTTTTTAGTCTTTTCAGCAATTCAGCTTGGAGGACAAATTATTGATATGCGGATGGGCTTCCGAATTGCTAATGTAGTTGACCCCTTTAGTGGAATGGACTCTCCGGTTATAGGTCAGCTGAAAAATATTTTTGTTACTTTGATCTTTCTTGCCTTAAATGGGCATTTGTATTTAGTCAGACACCTTTACGAATCATTTGAGATTATCCCCCCCGGAAGAGTTAATTTTAGCAGTCAGCTCTGGCAGTATTTTTTTAGAAGAAGTGCAGATATGTTTTTGTTAGCTGTTAAGATTGCCCTGCCGATAGCAGGAGCTATATTTTTTATTGATATTATACTTGCATTTTTAGCAAGGTCAGTGCCTCAGATGAATCTTTTTGTAATCGGACTACCAGTTAAAATAATGGCCGGATTAATCTTATTATATGTTTTAATGCCGGTATTAAATAACTATTATTCAGAGATTATTATGAATGTAATTAACGAAATACCTGCTCTTTTCCGTTTGATAGCACCCTGATTATTTATATTTTTGTTTTAAGTTTAAATTTAGCATCTATTCTAAGAAAAAGGAGTTAAAATCATGGCTGATGATGGAACTGGAGAAAAAACGGAAGAACCCACGGCAAAACGGAAACGAGAAGCTAAAGAAGAGGGGAATGTTGCCAAAGGTAAAGAAATCAATCAGGCCTTTACTTTACTTGCCAGTTTTATGTTCCTTTATTTTTTAATGCAGCAGATATTTTTTGGTGTCTTAAATCACATGCAGTATTATTTTAAAAATCTCATTATAGAACCTTTTACAATTAACATGACTTTTAATATTTTATATGATGCATTTTTTGCAATCATAGAAACTATCTATCCGGTTATGATTGTTGCAGCTGCAGCAGGAGTTCTGGTGAACTACGTACAGATTGGTGCTCTTTTTACAACCAAACCTCTGGTGCCTGATCTAAAAAAAGTTGATCCAATTAAGGGCGCTAAAAATATTTTTTCACTCAAGGGTTTTGTTGAATTATTAAAATCTTTGTTTAAGCTGGCAGTAATTGCAGCTATAGCCTATCGTTTTCTGATGGGTAATCTTGATGTTTTTCAGAACAGTATTCATCAGGGATTGGACGAATCATTAGTTGCTATTGCCGGCTTAATTGCCCGGATGGCCTTCGCTATTATTGCTGCTTTAATAATTCTTGGAGTTCTTGATCTGCTCTATCAGCGCTGGCAGCACAATAAGGATCTTAAAATGTCTAAATATGAGGTAAAACAGGAAAGAAAAGAAATGGAAGGCGATCCAATGATCCAGCAGCAGCGGAAACAGCGGCAGCGTGAGATGAGTATGAATCGAATGATGTCTTCTGTTAAAGATGCTGATGTTGTTATCACAAACCCAACCCATATTGCTGTAGCTTTAGAATATGATTTAGATGAAATGGAAGCACCTTTAGTTGTAGCAAAGGGTGAAGATTTTATTGCCCAAAAAATTAAAGAAAAGGCAAGAGAAGCAGAGGTAGAAATAATTGAAAATAAGCCCCTTGCTCGTTCTTTAAATAAAATGACAGAAATTGGTGATCAGGTTCCTGTTGAACTTTATCAGGCCGTTGCTGAAATACTGGCAAAAATATTTCAAAAAAGAAATTAAAAAATAATATTTTTAATTCCTGTTTTAAGTTTTAATTTCAACAAATAGTTGATATAATAGTCATAACATATGCATATATATTTTTGTTTTAAATGATGGAGGTTAATTTTATTAGTGGATAATAGTGCAGCTTTTACAAATATAACAAAAAATATGGATGTAGTTTTTGCCTTAATGGTAGTTGGAATTATAGTAATGTTTATTATTCCACTGCCAACTATGCTTTTAGATATGCTGCTGGCTGCAAATATAACCTTCTCAATGGTTGTAATACTGGTAAGTATCTATACAACAGAGCCGCTCGATCTCTCAGTTTTTCCATCTTTACTGCTTTTTGCAACTTTATTTAGATTGGGGCTTAATGTTTCTACAACCAGATTAATTCTGGGGCAGGGTTATGCCGGAGAAATTATTTTAAGTTTCGGTGATTTTGTTGTCGGTGGAAATTATGTTGTTGGATTAATTATCTTTTTAATCCTGATAATTATTCAGTTTGTAGTAATTACCAAAGGTGCTGAGAGGGTAGCAGAAGTAGCAGCACGATTTACTTTAGATGCTATGCCCGGTAAGCAGATGAGCATTGATGCTGACTTGAATGCCGGAATTATTGATGAACATGAAGCAAAAAGAGAAAGAGAAAAAATAAGACAGGAAGCGGATTTTTATGGTGCAATGGATGGTGCCAGTAAATTTGTTAAGGGAGATGCAATTGCTGGTATAATTATTACTTTTATTAATATAATTGGTGGACTGGTTATTGGTATGATGCAGCAGGGAATGGGATTTGGAGAGGCTTCGCAAACCTATATTTTATTAACTGTTGGTGATGGACTCGTATCTCAGATTCCAGCACTTTTAATTTCTACTGCCACCGGTATGGTCGTAACCAGAGCAGCATCTGATAATAATATGGGTAATGAGATGACAGAACAGCTTTTAAAACAGCCTAAGGCTCTATTTATAGCTGCAGGTGTTTTATTAATTCTTGGCTTTGTGCCGGGTCTACCTACTATTCCATTTTTAGTGCTGGCAGTATTTATTGCTACCATGGGTTATTTAATTATCAGGACAGCAGAAGTTAAAGCTCCTAAAAAGGAGAAGAAAAAGAAAGCTGAGCTCAGCCCGGAAGAAAAACAGGAAATGAAGGAACAGGAAATTAAACAGCTTATTAAAGTTGATAAACTTGAAATTGAGGTCGGCTATAATCTGATATCACTGGTTCTTCCCGAACAGGGGGGAGACTTTTTAGATAGAGTTGCCAATATCAGAAAACAGATAGCCATGGAACTTGGAATAATTCTACCACCTGTAAGAATTGTAGATAATCTGCAGCTGCAGCCGAATACTTATAAAATAAAATTACAGGGAGTAGAAATAAGTGAATATCAGTTATTTGCTGATAAATATCTGGCCATGGATCCCGGAGATACTTTTGAGGATATAGACGGTATAGACACAGAGGAGCCTGCTTTTGGCACACCTGCTATCTGGATTGAGGCCGAGCAGCGGGAAAGAGCAGAGATGGCAAATTATACCGTAGTAGATCCCGGTTCAGTAATGGCGACTCATTTAACAGAAATTATCAAATCTCATGCCCATGAATTATTAGGCAGAGAAGAAGTTAAAAAATTAATTGATAATGTTAAGGAAGAAAACCAGGCTGTTGTAGATGAATTGATGCCGGATTTAATGAATTTAGGAGAAATCCAAAAAATACTACAGAATTTATTGTGGGAAAATATTCCTATCAAAAATTTAGTTTTAATTCTGGAAACTCTTGCTGATCATGCTTCCAGAACCAAAGATCAGACAATACTTACTGAATATGTGCGTCAGGGCTTATCCAGACAAATCAGCAATCAGTTTACAGATGAAGAAAATAATTTAAATGTATTTACAATTGATCCACAAAAAGAAGAAAAACTCGGAAATTCCTTAGAACAGTCAGATCAGGGTAATTATTTATCACTACAGCCAGCTGAGGCACAAAATTTAATTAATAATATTGTTCAGCAGGCAAAACAGTTATTAGAACAGGGCAAAGAACCAATTTTATTAACCTCACCAATGATCAGACGACCGATTAAAGAGATGGTTCATCGTACTTTTTCAGATCTGACAGTCCTATCCTTTAATGAACTGGAATCTGATGTTGAACTGCAGGTTCAGGGGGTTGTTAAGTAAATGAAGGTAAAAAAATATACAGGTGAAACAATGCAGGATGTAATTTTTCAGGTCAAAGCCGATCTGGGTCCAGAAGCAGTAATTGTTAATAAAAGAAAATTTAAAAAGGGTGGAATCTTTGGATTTTTTGGGAAAGAAGTTTTTGAAGTAGTTGCTGCTCTGGAAGATAAAGGCAGTGTTGAAACTGAAAAAAAAGATAATACAAAAGGCGAAGATGTAGATGATGTTGTAGAGATTTCTAATTACGGCAGAGATAGCAGAAAAGTTGAAAGAGAGCAGATAACAAAAACTGCGAGCAAAGATCCTGAAAACAAGGATGCAATAAAAGAATTTATCAGTGATATAAAGACTGCTGCTGATTCTGCTGCTGATCAAAAAAAGGAAAAAGATAAAAAAACAAAACAGAAGCAGAAAAGTAATAATTTCCGACAGGAATTAAATAAAAAGCAGCAAAATTTTAAAGAGCAAAATGATTATAGTTCTGCTCAGCAGGATAATGTTATTACAGAAAAAGAAAAGTTAGATAGTAAAAAAGACAATGATCAAGAAAAAAACTTAACTGCAGCCCAAAAACTGCAGAATAAGTTTCAGAATAAAAATAAATCTAATGAAAATAAAAGTTTCAACAATAGTAATCAGCTATATAACTATTTATTAGAGCAGGGAGTAGACAGCAGAAATGTTAATCTTTTTCTCAAAAAAATGGATGCTGAAATAAAATCAGATAGTGAAACTGATTTTGAAGATCAGCTAAAAGAGTTTCTTGCTTTATATTTTTCTGAGAATAATAAAATCACCATTGATTCTTCTCAAAAAATAGTTTCTTTTATTGGTCCAACTGGAGTTGGTAAAACAACGACAATGGCTAAAATTGCAGCGCATTTTGCTGTAGATGAAAATAAAAATGTAGGCTTAATTACAGCAGATACCTATAGAATTGCTGCAGTAGAACAGCTGCAGACTTACAGTAAAATAATTGATATACCTTTTGCAGTCTGCTACAGTAGTTCTAAATTGGAAGAGATGATTGCAGGTAAGTTTAGAAATTGTGATTTAATTTTAATCGATACTCCAGGCAGCAGCTGGAAGGATCAGCTGCAGTTAGGAAGATTAGAAGATTATGTTGACCATAATTTTGTAGATGAAGTTCATCTATTACTAAGCCTGAATACCAAAAGTAGTGATCTGCGCAGTATTATTTCTAAATTTTCTGAGCTGAGTCCCGATCGTGCTCTACTGACAAAACTTGATGAAACAAGCAGTTATGGAGATATAATTAATATTAAAGAAAATTATAATCTGCCGCTTTCTTATTTAACCTGCGGCCAGGATGTTCCAGAAGATCTTGAAATAGCAAGTGCTGATAAGATTTACAATTATTTATTTGGTGATTTTTATGCGTAGTCAGGCGGCTAAGCTTAAGGAAATAATGCAGAAAAAGAAAGAAGAAGCTGAAGTCAAAGAATTTAAGACTTCTACTACCAGAACTATTGCTGTGGCAAGTGGTAAGGGGGGAGTTGGGAAATCAACTTTTACCGTCAATTTCGCCTATAATTTGCGCAAGCTGGACAAAGATGTGCTGATTATTGACAGTGATATCGGAATGGCCAATCTTGATATTATGCTGGGAGTACAGCCCAATTATGATATGGGGCATCTGCTGCGGGATGAATGCAGTCTTGAAGATGCTGTAATAGAAGGCCCAGCAGGTATAAAACTTTTGAGTGGAATTACAGGTGATGACAGTTTTATTGATACCCAAAATGACGCTATGCAGAAATTAGTAGAGCTGGGAGAAAAGATAGAAAAAAACTATGACTATCTGCTTATAGATTTAGGAGCTGGTGCAGCAAGAAGTATTGTTAATACTATTCTGGCTGCCGAAGAATTAATACTTCTTCTAACTACAGAACCAACCTCAGTTATGGACAGTTATAGTTTAATTAAAATTCTGGCCAACCATGACTATCATAAATCAATAAAATTAGTAATTAATCAGACCGAAGATGAAAAAGAAGCTGAAAAAACAGCTGCTAGAATCATAAAAACAGTCAAAAATTATTTAGATCTGGATTTAACTTTAGTCGGTAGTATAGCTCATGACCGCAAGATTAGTACAGCACTGCGCAAACAAAAACCATATTCCGAAATTTTTTCGAACCGAAAAGCAGCTAGAGATTTTGAAAAAGTTGCAAGGGAAATCACGGAAGAAGTGAAGGAACAGAAGGCCAAAGGAGTCAAAAGTTACTTTTATAAGATGGTTGGTTTTTTCAATAAACATGTTAAATAGTTGATGGAGTTGAGAATATGAAGCAGTTAGAGATAAATCA
>JBKHDA010000075.1:0-8702 GCA_046541575.1 Halanaerobium sp.
ATATAAATAAATAGAAAATATAAATTATAGAGCAACTATAACAGTTATTTATTTAATAGAGCAACTATAACAGTTATTTATTTAGGGGAAGGATTATATAATATGAGATTAATCTTGACAGAAAATTTAAAAGAAGATATGGAATTAGCTAAACCAATTTATGAAAATGGAAATATTCTCTTAAATAAAGGTGTAAAAAATTTATATAAGTATAAAGATAAATTAATGAGTCTGGGTATAAAACACCTTTATGTAGAGGATAAATATTCATATGATATTGAAATTAATGAAGCAATTAAAGACAGCACCAGACGCAATGGTAAGAGAATAGTTACCAATACTTTTGAAAAAATTAAAAACGGATTTTTAGATTTAAATACCAGTGAATTAAAAAATGTAGTTGAAGATATAACAGAACAATTGGTGCTGAATGAGGATGTTTTATTAAATTTAGTAAGTTTAAAAAGCACGAGTAATTATACTTATGAACATTCAGTTAATGTAAGTGTGATCTGCATTGCTCTGGGCAAAATACTCGGCTACAGTAAAAATGAGCTTTTTAAACTGGGAATGGGTGGCATGCTGCATGATGTTGGTAAAACCTTAATTCCTGAAGAAATTTTAAATAAACCGGATCGTCTAACTGACTATGAATATCAGGTAATGAAAAAACATCCTGAGCTGGGTTTTAATTATTTACAGAAAATTGATTCTATTAGTCCTTTATCCAGAATAGTTGTTTACTCCCACCATGAGCGAGTAGATGGTTCTGGATATCCGCGCGGTCTTAAAGGTGATGGGATACATGAATTTGCCAGAGTAGCTGCTATTGCAGATGTTTTTGATGCTCTGACCAGTGATCGTGTTTACAGGGATAAATGGCCAACTTATAAAGCAGCAGAATATATTATGAATAATACGGAAAAACTATTTGATTATCAACTTGTTAAAAAGTTTTTGCCTCAAGTTTCTTTTTATCCTAATGGAGCTGAGGTTATTTTAAGCAGTGGTTTTAGAGCATTAGTCAGAGATCAGAATGTAGGTTTCCCTACCCGACCTGTACTCAGATTAATAGAAGATGACGAAGGAAATGAGCTTGATAAAGAGTTAGATCTTTTAAAGCATATGAACATTGTAATCACCAAGGTAATTGTTTAATAAACCCCTAAAATTCAATACATTGTTTTATTTAATTTAATTTTTATTAAAAATTAACTATCTTTCTAATATATTTGGAAGGTAGTTTTTTCTTTCTAAAAAGCTTAATAACCCCATTTTCTAATTTTTTAAAGGGAAATGCTTTTTAATATAGAATATATTTAGCAGGTAGAAGCATAAAATTTTAAGAACTGTTTTTTAAGATATACTATAGGAGGCATACTAATATGACCGAGGAGATTACCTTTGCTCTGGATATTGGCACCAGAACAATTGTTGGAATTTTAATTAAAAAAAATGAAAACGGATATCAAATTATTGATTCTGCTGTACGTGAGCACCAGACCAGAGCGATGCTGGACGGTCAAATACATAATGTAGCTCGAGTCGCAGAGGCAGTAGCTGAAGTAAAAAATGAGCTGGAACAGAGCTCGGGTTTAAATTTGAAAAGTGTGGCTATTGCAGCTGCTGGTAGAGCTTTAAAAACAGTTACTCAAAGCCACAGCATTGATCTGGAAAAAAGCAGATATATTGAGGAAGATGATCTTAAAAGCTTAGAATTAAAAACAATTCAGCGGGCCCAGGAGCAGCTGCATAATAAACAGCAGGAAAAAGCAGATAAATCTGAGCCAGAAGCAAAAAAAATGAAAAAGGCTAAAAATATTGTTGATTATCATTTTGTAGGTTATACAGTGCGCAATTATAAATTGGATGGTATGGAATTAGGCCATCTTTTAGGTCAGCGTGGAAAAATTATGGAAGTTGAACTGGTTGCTACCTTTTTACCAAGAATAGTAATTGATTCTTTATTATCTGTAATTAATAGGGTGGGCCTGGAGGTTGAGCATCTAACTCTGGAGCCAATTGCTGCTTCTCATATAGTTATTCCCGAAGCAATGAGCAATTTTAATCTGGCTTTAGTCGATATTGGTGCAGGGACTTCTGATATAGCAATAACTAAAAGCGGCTCAATTTCCGGATATGCAATGGTACCAATAGCTGGTGATGAAATAACTGAAATTATATCAGAAAAATTTTTGATTGACTATAACAATGCAGAAAAACTAAAATGCAGCTTACTGGAAAATGAGGATTTAGAGGTTAAAACTATTCTTGGAGAAAATTTAGAATTAAGCAGAGATGAAGTTTTAGCGGCGATCGAAGAACAGCTTGAGCAGCTGAGCAGTTCTATAGCAGACAGCATTTTAGAAATTAATTCTCAGCCACCACAGGCAGTTATCTTTATTGGCGGCGGCAGTTTGACACCGGGACTGAAAGAAAAGTTTGCTAAAAAAATTGATATTATTGAAAGCAGAATTGGCATTCGCAAAAGAGAAGATCTGGATAATATTGAAGGTGAGGTCAGGGGAGTTAACACAACTCAAACCCTGACTCCAATTGGGATTGCTGTAACAACAAGAGAAACTCAGAGTAAGGCCGTTTTTATTGAAGTTGAAGTTAATGGTGACCGTGTTAATCTGCTTACTCTTTCTCAGCCAACAACTGCTGATGCCCTGCTGGCTGCAGATATTGAGATGGAACAGCTGAGTCCGCGCCCGGGAATGGGGATTACCGCTACAGTTAATGGTGAATTAAAAACTGTCAGGGGTGAAATGGGAAGTGCTGCTAAAATTTTGCTTAATGGAAAAGAAGTAAAACTTCAGGCTAGAGTGAATAATGGTGATCAGATTACTTTTAAAGCAGGTAGAGCCGGCCGTAATGCTGAGGCTCAAATCAAAGATGTAATTCCCAAATCAGATTTATGCAGTTATACTATTTATTTAAATGGAAGTGAAAATGAAGTTGGAACCAGAGTTTTTCAAAACGGGAAACTTGTTAATTTAGATGAAGATTTAGTTGATGGTGCCGAAATTGAATATACAGTTCCTGAAACATTAAAAGATGGATTAGCTCAGGTAATGGATCTGCCGGCAGAGAGTTTTAAAAATGAAAGTATCAGCTATAATTTTAACGGCAGAGAAGAGGAAATTCAGAGTTCTAACTATTTAATTACTTCCAGCCAGGGAAAAATTGATTTAGAAGCACCTTTAAAGGATGGAATTGAGCTACAGATAAAAGAAAAAGAAAAAAATAATTTAAAAATCAGAGATCTTCTGCAGGAAAAGGGGAACCAGGAAATTGACTTTTATTTTAATGGCAGTGAATTAACTGTTCCTGATCAAATCTGGGAAGTAGAAGTTAATGATGAAGAAGTCGATCTAGATTATACAGTAGAAGACGGTGATCGGATTAGAGCTTTTTCTCGGACTTTAACTGTGGAGGGTGTGTTTGAGTATATTAATTATGGTATCTCTGATAACTTACAGCAGAAGATGCAGCTTATATTAAATGGAGAGCCTGTTAATTTATCTGCCAAAATAAGTGAAGGAGATAAATTAAAAGTTAAATTAAACGCATAAATAATAAAATATTGAAATTTTTTAAAAATTGTTTTTGAATTAAAAAAATGCTTACCAGTCATTAAAAAATGACTAATAAATAAGGAGGCGAGGTTTTAATGGGGATTATTTCTTGTTATACACTTCCCTATTAAACATAAACTATGTTTTATCCATTAAAATTTGATCACAATTATATAGAAAAAATCTGGGGAGGCAGCAAGTTGGAAAAATATCGTTCAGATATTCCTGAGGGTAAGATTGGTGAAAGCTGGGATATATCAACCCATAAATTGGGCATAAGTACTGTTCAAAATGGTAAATTAGCCGGAAAAACCCTAAAAGAATTAACAGCAATGTATCCCCAGCAGATTTTAGGAGAAGAAATTGAGGCAGAGGAATTTCCCCTGCTGATTAAAATTATAGATCCTCAATCACAGTTATCAATACAGGTTCATCCGGATGATGATTATGCGTCTAAATACCCTGGTGAATCAGGGAAAACAGAGGCCTGGTATGTAATTGATGCAGATGAAGATGCATATTTAATTATTGGAACAGAAGATTGTACTGAAAGTGAATTTAAAAAATCAGTACAGAATGATGAAATTAATCAATATATAAAAAAGGTTAAGGTTGAAAAGGGTGATGTCTTTTTTATTAAAGCAGGACTGCTGCATGCTATCGGTCCAGGTGTTATGCTGGCTGAAGTACAGCAGAGCAGTGATACTACTTACAGAGTCTATGATTACGGACGCGGAAGAGAACTCAATTTATCTAAGGCATTAGATGTTTTAAATTTCAAGCTGAAGTCTGAAAGAAGACAGGGCCTTAAGGTCTGTGGAGATAATTATGACTACAGCTATTATTGTTTAAATGATAAATTTGCTCTTGATATTATTAATATCAAAGATAAATATCAGGCTCAGGGTGATAAAGAGAGGTTTTATATTCTTACTGTTGTAGAGGGAGCAGGAAAATTGAGCTGGGATGGTCAGGAACTTGAACTTACTGAAACAGAAAGCATACTAATTCCCGCTTATTCAGAAGAATTTGTAATTGAAGGTAGTTTAAAACTAATGAAAAGTTATGTACCTGATTTAGAAAAAAATCGAAATCAAATTTTATCAGTTATTGAATAATGGCTGTTCAAAAATATTGAAATAAATGAGAAAGGATTTTTACTACCGTTTCTGGTGGTGGGACAGCATGCTGCATTTAATTTATGGAATGGGCATGGGATTTATTGGTTTTGTGATGGTCTATATTTTAAATGAAAATGAAAATATAGATGTGGTTTTAAGTCCAATTTTTATAGCAGTTTTTGCATTTTTTATAATTTTACTATAAAATATTTACAACCTGTTAATAATTTTCATTAGTAGTGGAGGTATTAATATATGAATAAAATAAAAATTGGAATCCCCAGAGCCCTGCTTTATTATTACTATTTTCCTTTCTGGCTCAAACTTTTTTCTGAACTTAATTTAGAGCCTGTTATTTCTGACAGGACCTCCAGGGAACTGCTTGATAAGGGAGTAAAAAAATCATTATCAGAGATTTGTGTGCCGATTAAAGTAATGATCGGCCATATTTTAAATTTAAATCAAAAAAATGTTGATTATATTTTTCTGCCCAGATTTAAATCGATTAGAAAAGATATAGTGTTATGTCCTAAATTCTTGGGACTGCCAGATATGATAAAACATTCTCTGCCTGGATTGAAAACTAAATTTATTGCTGACCGGATAGAATCCAAAAATGATGACATTGCTCAATATTCTAATCATAAACGGCTTGCAGAAAGACTGGATATTCCAGCAGAGAAGATGCAGGCTGCTTTAAATAAAGCATCTAAATTCTGGCAGCGTTATAGAAAACTTCTTTTCGACGGATATTTAATTGATGATTTTTCTGATATAGAAGATATTGAGCTTCTGGAAAAAGTAATTTCTAAATTTGAAAATGATTCCAGGCCGCCTCAGAGTAAAGATCAGGATTTAGAGGCACCGGACGGGGAAGAGGTTGTTGATATTGCTCTGATCGGCTATGTTTATAATGTTTTTGATCAGTATATAAACATGGACATTATTAATAAACTTAAAGATATGGGAGTAAGAGTTCACACTTTTTCTATGGTGGCAGAGGAGATTATAGAAGAAGAATTATCTAAACTGAGAAAGCCTATGTTCTGGGAGTTTACCAATAAACTTTATGGAGCAGCTGAACACTTTTTTGAAAATGAAAGTATAGATGGGGTGATTCATTTAACTGCTTTTGGCTGTGGACCGGATTCAATGCTGGGTCAGATTTTAGAGATTGATGCCAAAGAGTATAATAAAGCATTTATGACTTTAAGAATTGATGAGCAGACTGGAGAAAGTCATATTATAACCAGAATAGAAGCCTTTATCGATCTGCTGAGGCTAAAAAAGGAGAATAATTAAGATGAAATTATCTTTTCCTTATATGGGACCTACAATAGTATATAAAAAGCTTTTTGAACTGCTGGGTCATGATGTGCTGATGCCTCCAAAGCCCAATAAAGAGATCATTGATTTAGGGGTAAAATACAGTCCGGAATTTGCCTGTTTTCCTTTTAAAGTGATTACAGGTATTTATTTAAAATTGATGGAAAAAGATCTGGATGCTTTAGTTACCAGTGGGGGACATGGTCCCTGTCGGGCAGGCTATTATGGTGAAGTACACCAAAAGATTCTTCAGGATTTGGGTTATGATATAGAAATTATAGTTATTGATTCTCCTCATGATGATTATAAATATTTTTATGAAATAGTAAAGAAATTAAAAGGTGAAAGCTCCTGGCTTAAGGTAGCAAAAGTTATTAAAACAGTTTATGAGCTGACAAAGGCTTTAGATCAGATTGAAAAAAAGGTGGAAGTAATAAGAGCCTATAATGATAATGGTATAATTAATAGGATCTGGATGGAAGCTCAGGAAGAATTTTATCAGATAAATTCTATCTCAGAAATTAAAGAGTTGAAAAAGAAATACTTAAAGAAACTGGATAATTTTAAGGATTCAATTCCTGCTCCAGCTGATCGCTATAAAATCGGAATTATTGGAGAAATTTATGTCGTTTTAGAGCAGTCAATTAATAATCAAATTGAAGAAAAGGTTAACAAGTTTGGATTTGAGGTTGAGCGATCACAGTATTTAACTGACTGGATTAGAGAAAATGCATTTCCTTTTACCGGTAAAGATTTAGAAGAAATTGAAAAAAAGGGTGAAGAATTTATAGAAATTGAGATTGGTGGACATGCCCGGGGAAATATAGGCCATGCAATTGATTTTAAAGAAAGAGGCTTTAATGGTTTGATTCACCTTAAACCATTTGGCTGTTTACCCGAACTTGTATCACAGAGTGTAATGGATAAGCTCTCTGAAAAATATAATATTCCTATTCTAACTATTTCTATAGATGAGCAGACTGCTGATGCAAATGTACTAACAAGAGTTGAAGCATTTTTAGATATGATAAAAGAAAAGGACTACAGGGGGGTTATGTAGATGGAAAATCTTTATCTGGGTGTAGATATAGGTTCAGTCAGTATTAACATTGTTGCAGTGGATGAAAAAAATGAACTGAAATTCAAACTTTATACCCGAAACTCAGGTAATCCAATTGAGCTTGTTAAAGAAGGATTAACTCAATTTAAAGAAGAGATAGAACTTGAGAAATATAAGATTAATGGTGTTGGGGTTACTGGAAGCGGCAGACAGTTAATTGCCTATATTTTAGGAGCAGATACTGTAAAAAATGAAATTACTGCTCATGCTCATGCCTCAACTTATTATCATCCTGATGCAGGAACAATTTTTGAGATTGGAGGCCAGGATTCCAAACTGATAATTGTGAAAGATGGGATAGCAGTTGATTTTGCAATGAACACTGTTTGTGCAGCAGGTACCGGTTCTTTTCTAGACCACCAGGCAGAAAGGCTGGGTATTCCAATTGAAGAATTTGGAGGATTAGCTTTAGAAGCCGATCGCGATGTTAGAATAGCCGGCCGCTGTACCGTATTTGCTGAATCAGATATGATTTCAAAACAGCAGTATGGTTTTACCAAACCTGAAATTATTAAAGGTTTATCAGAAGCTCTGGTCAGAAACTACATGAATAACCTTGTCAGAAATAGAGTTTTAGAAGGAGAATATATTTTTCAGGGTGGTGTAGCTGCAAATATTGGTATTAAAGCTGCCTTTGAAGAAGAAATTGAGGCTGAAGTGACAGTTCCTGAGCATCATGATGTAATGGGAGCAATTGGAATTGCAATGTTGGCTAAAAGAGAGATTAAAAGGAGCGGCAGAGAGAGCAGCTTTAGAGGTTTTGACTTAACTGAAGAGGAGTTTGAAACAACCAGTTTTGAGTGTGGAGATTGTGCTAATAATTGTGAGGTAATTAAGGTTATTGCTGATGATAGAGTAATTGCTGTTACCGGTGACCGCTGTGGTAAATGGGAGGCTTCAATAGCTGGCGAAAGTGCAGCTGAGCATAAAACAGAAAAAACAGAAAAAACAGAAAAAATTGCTCAAAATTTTTCAGATTCTGAAGATCAGGATGAACTTGAAATTGAATTATATAAGATAGATCCTGAGAAGGAAAAAAAGATAATGAAAGAATTAGAAGAACTCGAAAAGCAGGAAGATGAGAATGAAGATTCTGATACAGATGAAAAAGAAGATAATGTTTATGTATAAAATTATTTAGAATTTAAAGCATTAGATCATATTAAGAGAGGTGCTATATGGATTATCGTATAGAGGAAGATAGTTTGGGAGAAGTTGAAGTTCCGGCTGATAAATTATATGGTGCTCAGACTGCAAGAGCTGTAGAAAATTTTCCTATTGGGGAAGAAAAAATGCCGCTGGAGATTATTAGAGCTTTTGGAATTGTTAAAAAGGCTGCTGTGCTGGCAAATCATGAACAGGGATTGATTAAAAGAGAAAAAAGAGACTATATCCTGAGGGCTGCTGAAGAATTAATAGCTGGTGAACTTGATCAGCAGTTTCCAATCTCTCTCTGGCAGACCGGTTCCGGAACTCAGACTAATATGAATGTGAATGAAGTTCTGGCAAATAGAATTTCACAGCTGGCAGGAGAGAAACTGGGAAGTAAAAAAC
>JBKHDA010000076.1:0-8440 GCA_046541575.1 Halanaerobium sp.
TCAAAAAGGCAGCCCAAAATATTTTGGGCTGCCTTCTGCTTTTTATCAACTCTTTTAATTCAATCCTGCTGCTTATAAGATTAAAATGAAGAGCTCTAGATTAATCTAAATTAAGTTTAATAGTCACAGGACAATGATCAGAACCCATAACATCAGTTAAAATATCTGCACTTTCCAGTTTGGATTCAAGACCCTCAGAAATGAAGTGGTAATCTATCCGCCAGCCTGCATCTCTTTCGCGGGCTCTGGTCCTATAACTCCACCAGGAATAACATTCTTTTTCGGGATTAAAATAACGAAAGGTATCTATATAACCGTGTTCCTCCAGCTTATCCAGCCAATCCCTCTCAATCGGCAGGAAACCCGATGTTTTTTTGTTGGATTCTGGATCATGAAGATCTATTGGATGATGTGCTGTATTATAATCACCACAGACAACAACTTCTTTTCCGTTTTGACGAAGTTCTTCAAAATATTCTAAAGCAGCGTCATAAAAATCTAATTTATAATTAAGCCTTTCTTTACTGCTCTTACCATTGGGAAAATAGATATTGAGCAAATAAAAATCATCAAACTCTGCTGCAATAACTCTCCCCTCCCTGTCGAAACGCTTAATTCCCATTCCATGCCAGACATCAATCGGTTCTTTTTTGGAATATAAAGCTACTCCACTATAACCCTTTTTCTCACCAAAGGTAAAATAAGAATGATAACCATCTATTTCACGAAGATTATCTTTTAATTGATGATCCTGAATTCTAATTTCCTGCAGTCCGAGAACATCAGGCTGCTCTTTATCCATCCAGTCTAAAAAGCCCTTTCTTTTTACTGCTCTTATTCCATTAACATTCCAGGAATAAATTCGCATTTTATCATCCTTTCTGCACTATCTTTAAATATCTCTCTGATAGATTCTTTCTACTTCCTCAAATTCAGCAATAACTTTTTTATCTTTTTGGGTGTAAAATTTATCAACTATAAAAATAACTAAGCAGTTAATAAAAAATCCGGGTACTATCTCATACAGCTCTGCTCCCAGGCCGCTTTCTTTCCAGAAAACAAGGGAGATAGTTCCGACAAGCATTCCTGTTAAAATAGAACGCCAGGTTGTTTTTTTAGAAAAAAGTGCAAATAATACTGCCGGACCAAAAGCAGCGCCAAGGCCGGCCCAGGCATAAGCCACCAGGTCAAGTACTGTATTTTCAGGATTTAAAGCCAGTATAAAGGCTATGACTGCAATCAAAATAACAAATACCCTGCCTGCCCACATTTTCTCGGCTTCACCTGCTTCTCTCTGAACTATTTTATTATAAAAATCCTCAGTTAAAGTTGAAGAAGAAACTAAAAGCTGTGAGTCAATGGTAGACATAATTGCTGATAATATTGCAGCCAGTAAAATTCCACCTACCCAGGGGTTGAAAATTTCCGCTATCATTTCTATAAATACTTTTTCACTGTCAGCTATATCTGGAAACATCGGTACAGCAATTATACCAACAAAAACAGCAGCTGTTAAAGAAATTGCTACCCAGATAACTGCAATTTTTCTTGCTGATGCAACTTTTTTTATACTATCAATTCCCATAAAACGAGCAAGAATATGGGGCTGACCAAAGTATCCCAGGCCCCAGGCTAAAGCAGATATAACAGCGGCAAAGGTAAAACCTTCTGGCATCATAGACAGTGAAACACCATTTTCTGCTGCCATCTCTGTAATAGAGCCAATACCTCCAACTTCTCCAAAAGCAATTGTGGGAACAATTGTAATAGCAAAAAACATCAGTATCCCCTGAAAAAAATCAGTCCAGGAAACTGCCATAAAACCGCCTAAAAAAGTATATGTAACAATAGCCAGGCCACCAATAGTCACGGCTAAGGTATAATCAATATTAAATAAAGACTCAAATAGTTTTCCTGAAGCAACCAGTCCGGAAGCAGAATAAATAGTAAAAAATAATAAAATTATTGCTGCTGAAATTATTCTTAAAAGTCCGGTTGGATCACCAAAGCGGTCTTCAAAAAAAGAAGGCAGGGTCATTGAGTTAGTTTTTTCTGTATATACTCTCAAACGAGCTGCTACATACTTCCAGTTTAAAACTGTCCCGATAAAAAGTCCTACTGCAATCCAGGCCTGACTAAAACCTCCCATATATACTGCTCCAGGCAGCCCCATTAAAAGCCAGCCGCTCATATCACTTGCCTGAGCGGAAAGCGCTGTTACCCAGCTTCCCATTTTTCTGCCGCCTATTAAATAATCCTCTAAGTTAGCAGTTTTTTTATAAAAATATACTCCAATACCCATTAAAAAGACTAAGTAAATTGAAAAAGATGTGATTGTTGCCAACATTAATACTCCACTCCTATCTACTTTTTTATTTTTATGAACAAAATCAGCCGCTTAAGCGGCTGATAATAATTATCTCCAGCTGTCTTCACCCAAAAGAGGTACAAACCTTACATACTCAAGACTTTCTTTCTTTATTTTTCCATTATATTTTTTAGTAATTAATTTTAACTGCTGGACACCTTTTCTCTCCCCAACGGGAATTACCAATCTACCCTTTTTATTGAGCTGATGAACAAGATTCTCCGGTACATAAGGAGCTGCTGCTGAAACTAAAATTGCATCATAAGGTGCATTTTCTTTCCAGCCCAAACTGCCATCACCCACTTTGACTTCAACATTATCATAATCTAAATTGGCCAGAACATTTTCAGCTTTTACTGCTAACTTTTCGATGCGCTCAATTGTATATACTTCCTGTACAATTTCAGCCAAAAGTGCTGCTGCATAACCAGAACCGGTTCCTATTTCTAAAACCTTATCACTTTTTTTCAGTTTTAAAGCCTGCATCATCAAAGCTACAATATAAGGCTGGCTAATAGTCTGTCCTGCATCAATACTCTGAGCACCATCCTGATATGCATATTCTTTATTTTTTTCGAGCATAAATTCTTCTCTTTTTACACTTCTAAATGCCTTAAGTACGTTTTCATCCTTAATACCCCTCTTAATTAACTGTTCTTCTACCATTTTTTTGCGAAGTCTTTCAAAATCTTTTTCCATAATTTCCACCTCCGCATTTTTTGCTCTCACAAAATATGCTCTACTCCCTTACAAATTATTCTTTAAGGTCACTTAGAGATTTTTTATCAATTTTACCGGTAGCATTTTTGGGTAGTTCAGCTATAAATTCAACTAATTTAGGAACCTTATAATTAGCGAAATATTTCATGCAATATTTCTGAATTTCTCTTTCTGATGCATTTTCACCATCTTTTAAAACAATTACTGCTTTTGGGATTTCACCTCTCAGTTCATCTTTAGTTGCTACAACAGCTGCTTCTCTGATTTTAGGATGCTTATACAGCTGTTCTTCAATTTCTCTGGGATATACATTCATCCCCCCAACATTAATCATATCCTTTTTGCGATCTACTATATAAACATAACCGTCTTCATCCATTTTTCCTAAGTCACCAGTATGCAGCCAGCCTCCGCGCAGAGTTTTTTCTGTTTCTTCTGGCATTTTATAATAACCCTTCATTATGTGTTCTCCCTGAACTATAATTTCCCCAATTTCATTTCTGGGGAGTTCATTATCATTTTCATCCACAATTTTAACTTTAGTTTCCGGAATTGGTAGACCCACAGAGCCGGATTTTGTTTCTCCATCAACCGGATTTACATAGGCAACAGGAGATGCTTCAGTTGGTCCATTACCTTCTAATATTTTAACATTAAATGTTTTTTCGAAATCTTCCATTGTCTGCTGAGGCATAGCTGCTCCACCAGAAATGCAGAGATTAAGATGTGAAAGATCATATAGTTCTCTGTTTTTAACATTTAATAAAGCAGAATACATTGTTGGAACTCCAGCAAAAAAAGTTACATTCTTCTCCTGAATAGTTTTTAAAACTTTTTCCGGTAGAAATCTGTCAACAATTACGATTTCTGCCCCCAAAAAGAGCGGCATTAACATACATACTGTCTCTGCAAAAGCATGAAACATCGGCAGTACACAGATATAGCAATCACTGTCATCTACTTTTAAATGTTCAATTGTTTTTTGGGTATCGAAAATAAGATTATGATGGCTCAGCATTGCTCCCTTAGGCTTGCCTGTAGTACCTGATGTATAAAGACAGGCAGCTGTATACTCCTGATCAATATTTTTAAGTTCTGGCAGAGTTGTCTTTTGATCGGCCAGTTCTGACAGCAGTAAGTAGTCATCAGATTTTTCTCCATCAACTAAAATAATTTTCTCTACATAATTCAAACTACATTTTTTAATCAAAGGCAGAAAATTCTGGGAGGTTATTATTATCCTCGCTTCAGAATTATTTAATATATATTCTACAGCCGGAGCTTTAAAACTAATATTTAAAGGTACCATAGTTGCTCCGGATTTTATCACTCCCAGATAAGAAATTAAAAACTGAATACTATTTGGCAGCATAATACTAACCATATCTGAAGGCTTAATCCCCAGATCAATTAATCCATGGGCCAGCTGATTACTCTGCTTTTCCAGTTCAGCATATGTAATTTTTTGATCATCCAGTACAGCTGCAGTTTTATCTTTTTTTTCCTCTGCAGTTTCAGAAATAATATCTCCTAATAACAATTAAATTACCTCCCTATAAATTATCTATAAATATTGATTACCAGTGAATTATTGAGCCAGATAAACAATCAATTAAATTTAACTATTATCCTACCAGGTTGTATGAAAACCTCTAGCATCAATATGAATAAAGGAACCTCTGACTCCATTTTCTTTATAACTGCAGACTCCTCCCTGCAGATGAGAAAATTTTTCTTTTTGGTCAAATTCTACTGCTAGCTCAGCAAGTACATCTGCATCAGTCTTATTAGATTGACCATCACCATTTAAATCGTCCATCCAGTCATCCCCGTCATTATCTATATAGATATCAGCTGCATCGCCAAAAATATGACGGCTAAAATCAGTGTCGTTTCCAAGTTCTCTATTAAAATAGGGTGTACGATAAATACTTACAATCCCAAAAGTATCAGCCTGATAGCCCGCTTTATTAACCTCTTCTAAAAAAAGCTCCAATTTTAAAAGAAGTGATTCCTGAATTGCAATAAATTGAGGCAGTTCTTCAGTCTGATTTGTCAAAAACTGCTTCATTGTAAAATGAGGGCTTAAATTTAAATCCAGCATTGATTTTTCTATTTTTAAAAATCCTTCCGGTTTTGAATAATGTTCTTTTTTATCTTCTGGTATCTCTGGATAATTTCCAATCCGAAAATCATCTAAATACTGACCATTTTTTTCTTCACGGGGATGCAGTACAAAAACATTTATTTTTATTTCTGAAGCATCACCACTGTTGTTTTTTTCCTTAATTGTTGCCTCATAATGACCGCTTTCCGATTGAGCATTCCAGGTGAAAGAGCTATCACTTTCAAATGTTTTGTCTCCCAATTCAATCTGATAAGTTTGATCCCTATCTTCTTTCGCAATAGTAAATTTAATTTCTTCTCCTGGCATTACAAAAATACTAAAAGTTTTTAGCGGTATTTCTAAATCTTCATATATTAGAGAAAAATTAGCATGTTCATTCGAAAAAGCTGCAGCATTAATTGAAAAACTGCTGACCAACATAATAATTATTAATACTGATAAATAAATTGTTTTTTTCATTTATTATTCTTCTACTCCTTTTATTTATTATTAATTCCAGATAATTTAAATTACTTATTAAAATATTCTTCAATGATTTTCTGATCACGGTTATAAATATCTTCTCGAAAATTTAAATTTCCTAATGAATCTACCCAGGCAGTATTATACTGCAGATAAATCTTAATCGGATTTTTTAAATATACTGTTTTTTCTTTATCTTTTTCCATTTCCGATTCTATACTTTCACGATCCCATTTCTCCTGATCACTTAAAAGATATTCTGCCAGATCAATTGGATTTTCAATCCTGATACAGCCAGAACTAAAGCTCCTTTCTGTTTCAGAAAATAGATTCCTGCCCGGCGTATCATGTAAATAAATACTGTACTTGTTTGGAAACATAAACTTTATTCTACCAAGAGCATTTTGATCACCTGGATTTTGACGCAGCAGATAATTAAAATTATCTTCATTGATTTCCGACCACTCTATATCTTCAGGTTCGACTTTTTCCAATTTGTTGTTACCTGAGTATTCAAATAGAGTATAATTATTTTCTTTTAAATAATTGTTGTCTTTCTTTATCTCTGGTAATTTATCCTTAACCGCAATAGATTCCGGTACATACCAGTAAGGGTTTAATACAATATATTTTATACTATCACTAAAAACAGGTGTACTTCTCTGCTCCTGACCTACAATTGTTTTCATTTCCATTATTACCTTTTTTTCCTCATATAATTTGAGATTATAATCAGCTATATTCACATAGATATAACTGCTTCCGAGATCTTCAGGCAGCCAGCGCCATCTTTCCATATTAATAATCAACTGCTTTATTCTCTGATCTCGAGAAATATTTAAAGCCTCCAGAGTTTTTTTTCCTACAACTCCATCAGGCTTAAGACCATAATCAATCTGAAATCGAACTACAGCCTGTTTGACATTTTGATCAAAGTAATCATCAGTTTTTAGGTTTGCTTTATTAAGATAATTACGGCCATTAAGATTTGAAATTAATTGTTCAACTCTTGGGCCCTGCGCTTTTTCAGCTAGATCCTCTCCAGCAGCTATTTTTGACCAGTCATCAACTTTATTTGAGTCACGATAGTAAGCTAGTTTTTCTTTTAATTTACTATAATTTTCAGTCTCAGGCAGCTGTTCCTGCAAAGTTTCCGAAATATCATTTTTTTCAATCAGAAGTTCCAGCAAATTCTGTGCTTCCAGACTATCAGCCTGATAATTATCATCATCAATTATAATTTCCGCATCTATTTTTCCATTTAAATAATCTGATGCCAGACTTATATAGGCATTAGTCAAAAGAATATCCAGCAGAGCCCGCTGTCCTCTAGATTCAGATGCAAATAATTTTTCCTCGTTAATCAACTCTTCAATATATTCCAGATGATAATCTTCGGGATTTAACCCTTCATCATAACTATTTTTTATTTCCTTAACCAAAGAGTCTGGGTCTCGTTTAAATTCTTTGTCTTCAAACCAGATTGAGCGGTGATGCCGCTGATCATAAAACTCAGATAATTCCTGATAAAAGCGAACATCTTCACCTTCGGGAAATTCGCCTGCATGTTCTTCAATAACAATTAGATGATTTCTGATTGACATAGCCAGCTCACTTTGAGCAGCAGCAGTTAAATTATAAATAGAAAGTACAAATAATATAATTATAAAAATCAAAAATTTTCTTTTCAAAATAACCCTCCCTGCTGTCATTTAATAGATATCTTCAATTTTATCAAGTAGTTTTTCCAAAAGCTCAGCCAGCTCTTCTGCTGAATCCTCCATATCAAGCAGAGCTTTTTTCATGAATTCCTGTCTCTTTTTTAAGAGACTTCTCATTATTTCTTTACCCTCTTCAGTAATTTCAAGGAGTACAACTCTTCTGTCTGCAGTATCTCTTCTTCTCTTAACTAAACCAGCTTCGTGCAAATAATCAACTATTACTGTAACTGTGCTATTAGCCATATGTAATTCTTCATGTATAAAACCCATACTTACCGGCTGTGATTCCATTATTACTCTGAGAACATGAAACCTACCTAAAGTTAAATTATAGCATTTAAGATGGTCTTTAGTATATTCATTAAGATATTTGGAAATATTACGGATTCTAGCCTCTATTTTGCTGTTAATTTTATTAGTCATATTAACTCCCTCACCCAGCCTACTAGTTTTAATTATTACCCAATAGCTAAAAATATTATATCACATATAGGTACCAGGTACAAAAACTCGTTTTTGTACCTGGTTAAAGTGATATAATTCACTAATTATTCATTATAAAAGGCCTCCTTTTCAGGAAGCCTCTTATAAATTTTATTGTCTATATTTAATTGTTTTTTAATTCGTCAATTTGTTTTTTAACAATTTCTAATTCACTGGAAAGAGTATTTGCTAGATTTTCTAATCTTGTTACTTCGCGATCTCTGGTTTCCTGATTATCTAAGTTTTCAGCATCATTTTCGGCAGCTGGAGCATAATAAGTTCCTCCAGGACTACCGGCAGCTCGACCATAACCCAGTCCACGACCTCTTCCACAGCCGCGGCCATATCCTGGACCTCTGCCGGCACCATTTCTAAAACCTCTTGCTGCACCCTGTGGTGCTCTATCAGCTGTAAATCCTGGCTGATCATTTCCTGCACAATAGCCTAAAGCTCTACCTGTCATTGGTCCTGCACCTTCTGGACCTCTTCTATCTCCTCTTGGCATAATCAATCACTCCCTCTTTAAATTAAGTTTAATATTGAACATATGCTCTTTAT
>JBKHDA010000077.1:0-8374 GCA_046541575.1 Halanaerobium sp.
TTTTTGCCAGCTGAAAATTATCATTCACTATCTTTCAGCGACATACATTATCATAGCATCAATGGGGCCATTTGTCAAGGTTAAAACCACAAAAACAATCTTAGTCTGCAATAATTTTTAAATAGATATTTCTGGTTCTAGGGCCATCAAACTCACAAAAATATATACCCTGCCAGGTTCCCAATAACAGTTTCCTGTTTTCAATTATAATATTCTGATCTACACCAAATAAGCTTGATTTTATATGAGCAGCAGAATTCCCTTCTAAATGGGCATAATTATCATCAAAAGGTACAATTTTATTTATTTCTTTTTTAATATCAGCTTTTACATCTGGATCAGCATTTTCATTTATAGTAACTGCAGCAGTAGTATGGGGAATATGAATTTGTAATAAACCAGATTCCAGTTCAGTTTCTTTAACTGCATTTTGAATTTTAGTCGTGATATCAATAAGTTCTACTTTATTATTTGTCTTAATTGATAATTTTTTAAACATTTTTTAAAACCCCTTTCCAAATTTTATTAAAATTTCTCTCAATCTTTCTTAATTAAAAAGTTAGTTTTTAATTAACTGAAAATTTAATTAATTTTTTTGAAAATACAGCCGGAATCACAAGACTCCGGCTAATTTTTTACCTTATATCTTAATTATTCATTGCTTTCTGGTCTCATTGTTGGGAAAAGAATTACATCTCTGATAGAACTTGAATCAGTCAATAACATAATTAATCTATCAATACCAATTCCCAGCCCACCTGTAGGTGGCATACCATATTCTAATGCTCTAATGAAATCATAATCCATCATCTGTGCTTCTTCATCACCAGCTTCACGCATTTCTACCTGCTTTTCAAATCTGCGTTTCTGTTCTTCAGGATCATTTAACTCACTGAAAGCATTGGCAATTTCTCTACCATAGACAAAAGCCTCAAAACGGTAAGTAAAACGAGGATCATCTTCTATCTTCTGTGCCAGAGGAGAAACTTCAATCGGATAATCCATTATAAAAGTAGGCTGAATTAGCTTTTCTTCAACTCTTACTTCAAAAACCTCATTTAAAACCTCCCCATAAGAAAGACCTTCCTCAGGCTTTACACCTACTGATGCTGCAGCTTCATATGCTTCTTCAGCAGTATCAAATTCTGTAAAATCTACGTCAGCATATTTTTTCACAGCCTCTACCATGGTAATTCTCTCCCAGGGAACTGTAAAATCTAGTTCAGTCCCTTCGTACTCTAAAGTTTGAGTACCCAGAACTTCTTCTGCTAAATGGCTGACCAGGTTTTCAGTTAATTCCATCATATCATGATAATCTGCTTGAGCCTGATAAAGCTCCATAGTTGTAAATTCCGGATTATGTTTATAAGACATACCTTCATTACGGAAATTTCTATTGATTTCAAATACTTTCTCAAAACCACCAACAATTAACTTTTTAAGATAAAGCTCCGGCGCAATTCTTAAATATAAATCCATATCTAAAGTATTGTGATGAGTAACAAATGGACGTGCAGTAGCTCCACCTGCAATAGGATGCATCATTGGAGTTTCAACTTCTAAAAATCCTTTATCCTCTAGATATCTTCTCATTTCTTTAATAATCTTACTTCTGATTACGAAAGTTTCTTTAACATCTGGATTTACTATTAAATCCAGATAACGCTGGCGGTAGCGGATGTCTTTATCTTTTAAACCATGAAATTTTTCCGGTAATGGTCTTAAAGATTTGGTTAAAAGTTTAAAAGAAGATACTCTTATTGAAATTTGGCCTCTATTGGTTTTAAAAACAGTACCTGTAATACCAACTAAATCCCCAAGGTCCAGATCCTGAAAAAACTCATAGCGGTCTTCACCAATATTATTCTGCTTGATATATAATTGAACTTTTCCGCTCATATCCATTAGGTCAGCAAAACTTGCCTTACCATGAGTACGAATTGCCATCAAGCGACCGGCTAATTTGACTTCTTTTTCTTCCAGTTCTTCAAAATTATCTTCTACCTCTGCTGCATGATGAGTCACTTCGTATTTTTCGGCAAAAGCTTTTTCACGTTCTTCTCTAAGTTCAGATAACTTTTCCCGTCTCTGTAACATTAACTCATTCATATCTTCGAGCATATTTTCACTCATTATAAATATCCAACTCCTTATTTAATTATAATAGAGTTTTAACCCTATTTCTTGCAAATTGTAGTAAATTCTAAAATAACCTTTATTATATAAACTTTTAATGTTTTACCTTTTTAATTGAAATAATTTCATAGTCAACTTCTCCAGCTGGAGTTTCAACGGTCACTTCATCACCAATAACATGACCTAAAATTGCTTTACCAATAGGGGATTCATTAGAAATTTTGTAATTTAAAGGATCTGCTTCTGCAGAACCAACTAAAGTATAGCTGATTTTTTCATCACTATCAAGGTCATGCAGCATAACTGTGGTTCCTAAGTTGACCCTTTTATCAGTTACCTCTTCATTTTTAACTACATGGGCATTATTCAGCATATTTTTAATCTCCTGAATTCTGCCTTCCACAAAAGCCTGTTCATTTTTGGCATCATCATATTCAGAGTTTTCACTGATATCTCCAAATTCTCTTGCCACCTTAATTCTCTTTGCAACCTCACGTCTCTTTTCTGTCTCTAAGTATTCCAATTCGTTTTCTAATTTTTCAAAACCTTCTTCTGTTAACATAACCTGCTGTTCTGACATAACTATCTACCTCTGCTTTCTAAATAATATTTTAATTTATAAATTGTCGAAATTATCTAATATATATAACACTGTCAAGTGGGCCGTCAAATACAGCCCAACAACAAAGTGTGCCAGGTATTATAACCTGACACTACTATAACTCTACAATTATTAATTATTATAAAGAACTTTACTTTTATTGTCAAGAAAGATTTTACAGTTCTTATTTTAATTTTTTAACTTTCTTTTATAATTTTGTAATAATTCTATTAAACATTTTCCTTCAGAAATCTGATTTACTTTATTTTTCATCTCACTTGCATTGGGCAGCCCCTTTAAATACCAAGAAATATGCTTGCGCATAATTGGCACTCCATGATTTTCACCATAATATTCTACAGCAAGTTTTAAATGCTTGATAGCCATATCAATTTTTTCAGAATAAGAAGGTTTTTCAATTAACTTTCCACTGTTTAAATATTCAATGATCTCTCTGAAAATCCAGGGATATCCCTGAGCTTTTCGTCCAATCATTATTCCATCACAGTTAGTCTCTTTAAAAACAGCCCCTGCATCCTGTGCAGAAAAGATATCTCCATTTGCAATAACCGGAATCTCAACTGCCCGAGCCACCCTGCTGATTATTCCCCAATCAGCTTTACCTTTATAAAATTGGCTTCGGGTTCTGCCGTGAACTGCAACTGCAGCTGCTCCGGCTTCCTGTGCTAGTTTCGCCAATTCAACAGCATTAATATTATTTTCATCCCAGCCGCTGCGCATTTTGACAGTTACTGGAATATCAACAGAATTTACAGTAGATTTTATTATTTGATAGGCGAGATCTAAATCTTTCATTAAAGCTGAACCTGCACCATTTTTAACAATTTTTCTGGCAGGACAGCCCATATTGATATCAATTATGTCTATAGTATATTCAGAAGAAATTCCAGCAGCAGCTCTGGCCATAAATTCAGGATCTTCACCAAAAATTTGTACAGCTATTTTCCCATCCTCATTTTTATCAAATTCTATCAATTCTGCTGTTCTTTTATTTCCGTATTCATAGCCCTTAGAACTAACCATCTCAGTATAAAGTAGTTCAACTCCCATTTCTCTAATCAGCTGGCGGTAAGGATAATCGCTCACCCCAGCCATTGGAGCCAGAAAAACTGGAGTCTCAATATTTAAATTATCAATTTTCATTTATGATCCCATTCCATTTATATCAGCAATATATTTTAAACCCTTTAAAGTCAAAAATGGTTCAACATAATCTATTGAATCAGTTTCTGCTGCAATTAAACTAACAAGTCCTCCAGTGGCTATTACGACAGCATCTTCAGATAATTCTTTTTTAAATTTTTTTACCAGATATTCAACCTGGCCGACAAAACCAAAAACTATACCTGATTTCATCCCGTCAATTGTATTTTTTCCAATTGCCCGGCCCGGCTCAATTAATTCAATTCTGGGCAATTTAGCTGACTGACTAAATAAAGCTTCTGCGGATATTCCTATACCAGGTGCAATAGAGCCCCCCAGATATTCTCCCTTTTCTGAAACTGCACAAAAAGTTGTAGCAGTACCAAAATCAACAATAATTAGCGGCCCGTCATAAAGATGTCCTGCTGCAACTGCATTAACTATTCGATCGGCCCCAACTTCTTTGGGATTGTCAGTTTTTATATTCATTCCTGTTTTAACACCAGGTCCAACAACTAATGGATTTACATTAAAATAACGATAGGCTGTCTTCTTTAAAATTCTTAGAATTGGTGGTACAACACTGGAAATAATAATGGAATTAACAACTTCATTATCAATATCTGCCGATTCAAATAAATTTTTAAAAAGCATTCCATATTCATCCGGTGTTTTATTTCTATCAGTAGAAATTCTCCAGTGAGTTTTGAGCTCATCACCCTGATATAATCCTAATACTGTATTGGTATTACCAATATCCATTGTTAAAATCATTTTTTTTACTCCTTATTAATTTATATTTAAACCAGGCAGGCTTTATTAAAGATCGGAGTTTGTTAAAAATCAATCAAAAACCGCTAAATATTTAAAAGCTGCAGTTATATGTTAAACTAAACTGCAGCTAAATGTCAAATTATTAACTAATCTTTAAAATATTCCTTAATTTCCTGAAATATTTCTTTTGTTGATAAAATTTCATCGATTTTACCGATACCAGCTCCAGTAAAGAAAACACCATTTTTTAGATCTCCTGCTCTGGCATCAATTAACGCATCTTTAATACAGAATTCTCTTGAACAGCTTTTTAAACAGTCTGTACAATTAGCCGGTGGTGGCGCTTCTCCAGCTTCAATTAATTTTGAAAATCTTGTTTTGATTGCATTTGCATAATAGCCAGCAGAACTCATTATTTTTATAACATCATCTGAATTAGCTTTAACACAAAGTTCTTTAAATTCTTCTGCAATCGAGGCCTCTTTACTTGCTAAAAATCTTGTTCCCATCTGCACTCCATCTACTCCAAGTTCAAACATAGCTTCAATATCAGCAGGGTTAACTACTTCTCCGGCTCCAATTACAGGAATATCTACTTTACCAGCTATTTTTTTAACTAAATCAAAACTATATTCGTCACTACCGAGATGTCCGCCTGCATTTCCACCTTCAACTACTACAGCAGCAGCACCCAGTTTCTGTGAGATGCGCGCTAACTTTAGAGATGAAACTATAGGAATTACAGGAGTATCAGTTTCTTTTCCAACGCCAAACATGTCACGCGAAAATCCAGCTCCCGAAATTATACAATCAATCCCCGCTTCTACTGAAGCTTTAAGTAATTCACTAAAACCAGCAGCAGCAAACATTATATTCACACCAATTAAACCATCACTTAATTTTCTTGCTTTTTTGATTTCTGATTTTAATTCCTGTGGTGTCATAACCGAAGCACCAATTACTCCGATACCACCTTCATTGGCAACAGCAGCAGCAAGTTCTGCCATCGAAACTCTAATTGCCATTCCACCCTGTATAATGGGTAATTTAGCTTTCAAATCAGCAATTTGTAATTCAGGTAATTTCAATTTATCACTCCTAAAATAATCTTAACTTTATTCTTCTTTATCTTATCATAGATTAAAAAAGATTTAAATGTTTTTTTGACTATAAGTCATATTTATTTAAATTACACAATTATTGGAGTGAACGCATTTCTATTTCTCCACTAAGATACTGCTGCTTATATTCTTCAATTTTATCAATATTTTCTTCAGTCATCATATCCTCAGCCTGTGATTGATCAATAATAAAGGCATCATCAGATAAACCATATTTTTTAATTTCATTTACATAATCATCTTCTAAAAAACTTTCAACCGTTTTTTCAACTAAATAATCAGTATTTTTTAAAACAGCAGTTAATACATTTTCAGGTGCTAACTCTATATCAGCAGAATCTAAAGAGATCAATTTAATATCTTCTTCTAAAGAGGTATCAATAATACCCCTGGATGCAGCCCCTGCAGCATAAAAAATTATATCCACATTCTGCCCAATAAGTTTATTAGTCACTTCTTTAGCCTTAGAAAAATCATTAAAACTGCCGACAAATTCATTATATACTTCTATTTCAGAATTAACTGCTTTTACTCCAGTTTCAAAGCCCTGCTGATATTCTTTAATTTCTCTGTTATCTTTACCACCGATGAAAGCTACAGCAGAATTACTAGTCTCTAAAGCTGCTATAACTCCTGCCAAAAAGGCTTCCTCATCTTTTTTGAAGCTAAGAGACATAACATTTTCTTCTTCTACTGTACCATCAAATATTACAAAATTTATGTCTGTATACATCTGAGCAGCCTCTTTAATTGCCTGTTCCATTGTAAATCCAACTCCCCAGATCAAATCAACATTATCCTCAGCGTAATAATTGATATTTTCCAGATATTCTGACATAAGTTTTGATTCCCTAAACTCCAGCGACAGATTTAAATTTTCATCAGCTTTATTTAGCGAATCCCGCAGCTGCTGATTATAACTATTATCTTCAAAACCTCCAATATCGCTTATTAAAGCTACTTCTAAATATTGGGCAGAAGCAGCAAAAGAAAAAAATAAAATAAATAATAAAATTAAAGTTATCTTTAATCTCATTTTCTCAGCACCTTTCTTGCTAATTATCTTTGTTATATTTAAGCAGACTCTGATAATCTAAAGAAGTATATAAAGACTGCAGTTTTTTTTCTCTGCCATTTTCAAAAATAGCTAAAAGTTCTCCACTTTCAAGCACATCTTTGATTTGCACTTTATATTTTTGACCTTTAAAAGTTAAATCAACTGTTTTGCCAATTAAATTTAATTCTTTTTTCCATTGATTGATAATTTTTTCCCTACTCTGACTGAGATAAGATTCTATATAATAATCCATTTCCGAAATTAACTCAGCTAAAAATAAATTTTTATCTATTTTTTTATTTTTTTCTAGATAATAAGAGGTTGCTAATTCATTTATCTGCTGACTAAAACTTTTATTGTTTAAATTTATTCCACAGCCAATTATAACAAAAGCCTCCTGGTTTTCATTGAAAATTAATTCTGATAAGATACCACAAATCTTTTTATTTTTAATTAAAATATCATTAGGCCATTTCAAATTTCCTGCCAGTTTATATTTCTTAAGAGTATTGTTAACAGCTAAAGCTGCTGCTGCAGTTATTTGCGGGATTTGATTTAAATTACCACCGGCCTTATATAAAAAAGATACAGAAATACTGGCAGGGTCATCGGAAAACCAGCTGTGCCCTCTTCTGCCCCTGCCTGAATTTTGGATATCAGCTGCAAAAATAACCTTTTTTACATTATTTTTTTGAATATATCTTTTAGCTTCATTATTTGTAGAATCTATACTACTGTATACTTTAAATTCAAAACTGCTGCTTAAATCAGCTTTTAGATTTGCTTTGATCTTATTTTTATCAAAAATATTTATCTGCTCCATTATCAATTCTCCTAGAAAAAGGACCCATAATTGGGTCCTTTAAGTTTATTCTTAAATTATTTCAACAGCTATTCCCTGCCTGAATTTCCCTTATTTTAACCGTATTATAACTCAACAATATCTTAATGAAATAAGCATAAACAGGTATATTAATTAATTGACTTATTAACCTGGGCGGCATTAAAACTGTAAAGGGAACTCCAAATAAGGTGTTAATAAAATATGGAACTAAGATTAAAGAAGTTATTAACTGCCCAACTGCAATTGAAATAAAAACGATCGGTAGTGTTCTACAACGTTTTAGTACATAAAACACCATAAATCCAGGAATAAAACCAGTTAAAAATGATGTGAAAGTAAAATGGGGCATATAAGCTCCCATTGGATTAATAAAATAACCAAGCAGATCCCCCAGTGCTCCAACTATTCCTCCAGCAACAGGGCCGAAAGCAACTCCAGCAAATATTATAGGCAGTGATCCAAATCCAATCCGCACACCTTCAACTCCAGCAATAGGAATTCTAATACTTAAAATTCTGGTCAAAATAATAGTTAAAGCAGTTAAAAAAGATAAATACGCAATTTTTTTTGTACTTATTTTCATTTTATCCACCTCCCCCCTCTCTGGTTAGATGATAGTTTCTAATCTGCACCAAAGAAAGAGGAAACTTTGGTGACAGCGGACGCGACAGGGAGAC